>NZ_VFMS01000001.1:4200000-4466944 GCF_006715165.1 Arthrobacter sp. SLBN-122
ACGGCCGCGTCGATGACCTGCTCCAGCTCGTCCAGGCCTTCATCAAGGAGTTCGTTGGTGACGCCCAGGGCGCGGACCTGGGCCACAAACGACGTGTCTTCGGTGCGGATGGCAGCCAGCTGCAGGGCTTTCTGCGCCTGTTCGTCGGTGGCGCCGAGTTCCGCCTTCAGCAGCTCGGCCACCTTTGCGGGACCGATTTTTTCGAGCTTGTCGATACTGCGCAGCACGCCAGCGGTGTCATCGAGGCCGATGCCCCGGTAGAAACCTTCAGCGAGCTTGCGGTTGTTGATCCTGAGGCGGAAATCAGGGATGGGCAGGGCACTGAGTGCCTCGGCGATGACCAACGCGATCTCGACGTCGTAACGGAACGGAAGCTCGCCGTCGCCCACCACGTCGATGTCCGCCTGGGTGAACTCGCGCGCCCGGCCTTCCTGGGGCCGTTCGCCGCGCCACACCTTTTGGATCTGGTAGCGGCGGAAGGGAAAGGCCAGGTAGCCGGCGTTCTCCACCACGTAGCGGGCGAAGGGCACCGTCAGGTCGAAATGCAGCGCAAGCGCGTGGGGGTCGGCTTTGCCGCCCTTGACGGGGTTATCGCTCTCGTCCTCCTGGAGCCGGCTCAGTCCGTACACTTCCTTGTCGATCTCGCCTTTGCGCAGCAGCTGCCCCACCGTTTCCACGGCGCGGGTTTCGATCGACGAGAACCCGTGCAGTTCAAAGACCCGGCGCAGGGTATCGAGCACATGCAGCTCCACCAGCCGCTCCTCGGGAAGCCACTCGGGGAATCCGGACAGGGAGGCGGTGCGTGCCATGGGGAAGGTTCTCCTTAGGAATGGAAGGTGCGCCGGAGCTGCCGGCCCCGCCCGCGCAACGGCGGGCATACGGCGGCAGAACAGCCAGCCATGCATAAACTATGTGCGGCAGCCAGTTTATGCGTCATCCGTGTGCATCTCTAATGCGGCGGACCCGCAAAGCCTGGCCCTAATCCCTGCGCCCAGCGGCCACCCGCCGGGCACCAGCAGCCCGACGACGAGGAGGACCCTTGGCGGCCAGTTCACGCAGTGCACGCGAAACAAAGCGGCGCATCCAGCAGATGGAGGCCAAGCGTGAGCTCCGGCGCACGCAGGAGAAGCGCCGGAAGCGCGACAACCTCGTGGCCGCCGGCGCCGGAACCGCCGTCGTGCTGCTCGCCGTCGTCCTCCAACTCACGGCGTTCGCCGGAAATCCCACCGAGGACGAATATGCCGCCGCGCAGGCAGGGCTGACGGATCCGTCCGCCTCTGCAAGCGCACCGGCCACACCCTCGGCACCGCCAACCAACGCACCCAACATTCCGGCAGCGGACACCGCAGCGGGAAAGACGTTCACGGGCGAGCTGCTGCTGAACGGCAGCCCGCTGGGCGTGGAAGTGGACGGGACCAAGGCTCCGCAGGCGGCGGCAGTGTTCAAGTCGCTCAGCGACGAAGGCTACTTCAACGGCAAGTCATGCCACCGACTCACCACGGCGGACCAGTTCGGCGTGCTGCAGTGCGGCTCCCCCAACGGCGACGGGCAGGGGGACCCGAACTACACGTGGGGTCCGCTGGAGAACACCCCCGCCGACAACACCTATCCTGCAGGCACCATCGCCGTGGCCCGCACGGGAAACAATGCCTACGGCAATGGAACACAGTTCTTCATTGTGTACAAGGACACCGTCATTCCTGCGGACACGGCAGGCGGCTATACCGTGGTGGGAAAGGTGACGTCCGGGCTTGATGTCGTGTCCAATATCGCCGCCGCAGGCATCACCCCCGCCGCCGGCGACACGGACGGCGCGCCAAAACAACCAGTCACGATAGACTCGTTCTCTCTGAAGTAGGAAGCCGGGCCGGACAGGCCGCGGTGCAGCACGTGAGTATTTCCCTCCAAGCGAAAGACTTTTAGCGGTGACAGACAGTCAGAAATCCGACGAAACAGCAACAGACGTGACCGAAACAGCGGCTCCGGCCGAGGTCGGCGGTACTGATGCCGATGCCGATGCCGGGCAGTCCCCCGTAACCCCTGAAGCCGCGGCTTCTAACGAGGGTGCAGGGCAGGCCGCCGAAAACCAAAGCGCTGAGAACCAGGGCGCGGACCAGAGCGCTGGGGACCAGGACAGCGGGACCGCCGCTGAAGAGTCCGCGCCTGCCGCGGCGGCTTCCAACGCCCCGGCTCCCGGACCGCGGCCCTCCGCTCCGTCTCCCGCAGCTTTCGCATCGCGTCCCAAGCCTGCTGCCGCCGCTCCCGCCGCAGCCGCGGCTCCTGCTGCGCCCGGCACATCTGTTGCCGAGGCTTCCAAATGGGGCAGGGTGGAGGGGGACGGCCACGTCTACCTGACCATCGATGGCGAGGAACACCCCGTGGGCCAGTACCCGGGCGTCAGCGACGACGAAGCGCTGCTGTACTTCGCGCGGAAATACGACGACGTTGTGGCCCAGATCGTGCTCCTGGAGCAGCGGGTCAGCTCCAAGGCCCCCAGCACCGACATGCAGAAGACCGTAACGCACCTGCGTGAACAGCTTGCCGAACGGAACATGGTGGGTGACCTCCGCTCAGCCGAGGCGCGCCTGGACAAGCTGGCAGGCCAGATCACCGAACTGGAAAAGGCCGAAAAGGCCGAGCACGACGCCGTGCGCGCTTCCGAGCTCGCAGCCCGCGAAGCCATCGTGGCGGAAGCAGAGGAAATCTCCGGCCAGGATCCCGCGCAGACGCAATGGAAGACCTCCAGTGCGCGGATGAACGAGCTCTTCGAGAACTGGAAGGCAGCCCAGAAGAGCGGTGTCCGCCTGGGCCGCAGCAACGAAGACGCCCTGTGGAAGCGCTTCCGTGCCGCCCGCACCGTCTTCGACCGGCACCGTCGGGCCTACTTCTCGCAGTTGGACAGCAACAACTCCGCCGCAAAGGCCGCCAAGGAGAAATTGATTGCCGAGGCCGAGGCGCTCTCCACGTCCACCGATTGGGGCTATGCTGCCGGTGAATACCGCCGGTTGATGGACCAGTGGAAGGCCTCTCCTCGGGCAAGCCGCAAGGACGACGACGCCCTCTGGGCGAGGTTCCGCGCCGCCCAGGACGTCTTCTTCACCTCCCGCCAGGCCGCCAACGAGGAGATCGACCAGGAGTATGCCGCCAACCTGACCGTGAAGGAGGCGCTGCTGGACGAGGCCAACGCCATCCTGCCCGTGAAGGACCTGGCAGCAGCCAAGAAGGCACTCCAGTCCGTCCGTGACCGGTGGGAGGAAGCCGGCAAGGTTCCCCGCGCAGACATGGGCCGGATCGAGGCCGGGCTGCGGAAGGTCGAAGACGCCGTGCGCTATGCGGAGGAAGAGCAGTGGCAGCGGTCCAACCCCGAGCGCAAGGCACGCACCAACAGCGCGCTCTCGCAGCTGGAATCCGCTATCGCCGGGCTCCAGGACGACCTTGCCAAGGCTGAGAAGAGCGGCGACCAGCGCAAGATCAAGGCTGCCCAGGAAGCACTCGAGGCACGCCAGGCCTGGCTGGACCAGATCCAACGTTCTGCCAGCGAGCTTGCCTGACGTTCCAGTCCTGAACTGATGGGCACAGGCCCGGTCCCGGTTATCCACATAACCCGGACCGGGCCTGTGCCTGTTAATGGTGTCCGGGCAGGATGGGGGTATGGCCACACCTCCAGCTTCCCCAGCCGCCCGATCGGGCAGGGAAGCGTCCACTGCCGCTTTCCGGGCGGGCTGCCAGGCGAACGGCGCGGAGCCCCCGGCACCGCCGCGCTTTCCCGACCTGTACGCACCCGGCGTGCCGTTCGCCGGCCCTGAATTGCAGTCCCTGGCCGCCGACGGGCTGCTGGCCCGCTTCCACCAGCACGGCTACACCCTCCCCGGAATTCCGGCATCGCCGCAAATGCGGGCCAGGGCTGCGGCTGGAGCAGTCCCACCAGCCATCCGGCAGCGTGTCGTGGCCGGAAGGCTGACTGCCGCCTGGATCTACGGCTGCGCCGGGGAACCGGACAGGCTGGCGCTGCTGGTTGATGCCAAGCGGAGGGTGTCCAGCCTCCGGAATACGCGCGGCTGCACGCTGCACGAGGTGAAGCTCGGACCGTTCGATGTGGTCAGCCTGGGCGGACTGATGGTCTCCAGCCCGCTGCGCACCGCCCTCGATATCGCCCTGCACGTGGAGGCCGAACGCGCCGTCCCGGCACTGGCCGGGTTGCTCGCCCGGCCGCAGCACGACGTCAGGCTCCGCCTCCTGGTGCGCGCCATCGAGGCTACCCCGCGGGTCCCGCACAAACGGGCTGCTTTGGAAAAGCTCGCGCTGCTAGCTCCGGCGCTTGTTCCCGGTGGTGCGGTAGACGTCGAACACGCCGTCGATCCGCCGGACGGCACTGAGCACGTGGCTGAGGTACTTGGGGTCCCCCATCTCGAAAGCGAACTTTGAGATGGCCACCCGGTCCGTGGACGTGTGGACGCTGGCGGCGAGGATGTTGACGTGGTTGTCCGACAGGACCCGGGTCACGTCGGAGAGCAGGGATTTCCGGTCTAGGGCCTCAACCTGGATTTCCACCAGGAACACACTGGATTGCGTGGGCGCCCAGTCAACGTCCACGATCCGGTCCGGCTGGTCCTTCAGGTCCGAGATGTTGGTGCAGTCCGTCCGGTGCACGGACACGCCGGATCCACGGGTCACGAAGCCGAGGATCGGGTCCGGTGGTACGGGCGTGCAGCAGCGCGCCAGCTTCACCCAGACATCACCAACGCCGCGGACCACAACGCCGGAGTCGGAGAAGCGGGCCTTGCTGACCTGCGTGGGGATGCTGACTTCTTCGACGTCGTCATCGGCGCTCTCGTTGCCGCCAAGGCTCTCAATGAGCTTCTCCATGACCGACTGGGCGGAAGTGTGCCCGTCGCCCACGCCGGCATAGAGGCCTGAGATGTCCGCGTACTTGAATTCCTCGGCCACGGCGGCCAGCGCCTCGTGCGTCATCAGCCGCTGCAGCGGAAGGTTCTGTTTCCGCATGGCGCGGGTCAGCAGCTCCTTGCCGCGGTCAATCGCCTCTTCGCGCCGTTCCTTGCTGAACCACTGGCGGATCTTGTTGCGCGCCCTGGCGCTCTTGACGAAATGCTGCCAGTCCTGGCTGGGCCCCGCCCCCTCGGCTTTGGAGGTAAAGATCTCCACCCAGTCACCGTGGTTCAGCTCGCTGTTGAGCGGGACCAGTTTGCCGTTGACCCTGGCACCGATGGTGCGGTGGCCCACCTCGGTGTGCACGGCGTAGGCAAAGTCCACCGGCGTGGATCCCGCGGGAAGCGCCATGACTTCGCCCTTGGGCGTAAACACAAACACTTCACGGGCATTGATTTCAAAGCGCAGCGAATCCAGGAACTCACCGGGATCAGAGGTTTCCTGCTGCCAGTCCACCAGGGAACGCAGCCACCCCATGTCGCCATCGCGCGGGCTTCCGGGACCGACGGCGGTGCGGTTGGGCTGGTCCTTGTACTTCCAGTGCGCCGCAACGCCATATTCGGCGCGCCGGTGCATTTCGTGGGTCCGGATCTGGATTTCCACGGGCTTTCCACCGGGGCCGATCACCGTGGTGTGCAGGGACTGGTACATGTTGAACTTGGGCATCGCGATGTAGTCCTTGAACCTGCCGGGCAGCGGGTTCCAGCGCGAGTGCATGGTGCCCAGGGCAGCGTAGCAGTCCCGGACGGAGTCCACCAGGACGCGGACGCCCATGAGGTCGTTGATGTCGTCGAAGTCCTTGTCGCGGACGATCATCTTCTGGTAGATGGAGTAGTAATGCTTGGGCCGGCCTGTGATGGTGGCCTTAATCCGGGCGGCACGCAGGTCCTCGGTGATCTGGTCACGGATGACGCCCAGGCTCTTTTCCCGCTCAGGTGTCCTGTCCCCCACCATCCGGACGATCTCTTCGTACACCTTGGGGTACAGCGCAGCGAAGGACAGGTCCTCAAGTTCCCACTTGATGGTGTTCATGCCCAGGCGGTGGGCCAGCGGTGCGAAGATCTCCAGGGTTTCCCGGGCTTTGCGGGCGGAGGACTCAGCCGATACGAAGCGCCAGGTGCGGGCGTTGTGCAGACGGTCCGCCAGCTTGATCATCAGGACGCGGATGTCCTTGGCCATGGCAACGACCATTTTGCGGACCGTCTCGGACTGCGCGGCCTCACCAAAGCTGACCTTGTCCAGTTTGGTGACGCCGTCCACCAGCATGGCCACTTCAGGGCCGAAATCCCGCTTCAAGTCAGCGAGGGTGTAGGAGGTGTCCTCGACCGTGTCATGCAGCAGGGCGGCAGCCAGGGTAGTGCCGCTGAGTCCCAGTTCCGCGAGGATGGTGGCCACTGCCACCGGGTGGGTGATGTACGGATCCCCGCTCTTGCGCTTTTGCCCGCGGTGGCAGCGCTCGGCGACATCGAACGCACGCTGGATAAGGTCGAAATCCTCTTTTGGATTGTTGGCGCGTACGGTCCGCAGCAGCGGCTCGAGGA
Organism: Arthrobacter sp. SLBN-122; assembly: GCF_006715165.1. Taxonomy (NCBI): domain Bacteria; kingdom Bacillati; phylum Actinomycetota; class Actinomycetes; order Micrococcales; family Micrococcaceae; genus Arthrobacter; species Arthrobacter sp. SLBN-122. The sequence goes on from NZ_VFMS01000001.1 coordinate 4,206,489, forward strand.
TGGGCGAGTAGGTGGCAGGTCCCCGCCCGGTCAGGCGGGCAAGCCGGGAGCGGGTGCGCTCCCTGCGGCCGGGAAACGTGGGGCGTGATCCTGAGTTATCGACAGGAACCAACGAGCCCGGGCGCGCGGAAGGTGCCGCACCGGTTTGCAAACCGGCAGGATTTTTTTCCTCCTGCGCCGTTGGCGCTGACGCCGAACGTTCTTCCAATGAAGTACCCCTCACCACCGACTTAATTACCCCAGTCTATTCCTCCGGGCAGCGACTTTTATAACCGGGCCTGCACAGGCAAAAGGCCGGGCGGCGCACAGTGTGCGCCGCCCGGCCTTTGGCTGTATCAGGACTGGTGGTGGTTGCCGGTCAGGCCTTGGCCGGCGATGCCGGAACTGCCCGTTCCGCTGCTCCTGCGCGGCGCTGCTCAACCCGCCTTGCCTGCTTCACGAGGTCCGGTTCGCCCTGGCGGAGCCAGGCGTACATGGGCGCAGCCACGAAGATGGTGGCTGCCGTACCGATGAGGATTCCAACGAACAGGGCCAGGGACAGGTCACGGAGGGTGCCCGCGCCCAGGAGGCCGGCGCCGATGAACAGGATGGCACCCACGGGGAGGATGGCCACCATCATGGTATTGATGGACCGCACCAGGGTCTGGTTGACGGCGAGGTTGACCTCCTCGCCGAAGGTCCGGCGGGTGGAGGCGTCGATTCCACTCGTGTTTTCCCGGATCTTGTCGAAGACCACCACCGTGTCATACAGCGAGTAGCTGAGTACGGTGAGGAACCCGATGATGGCCGAAGGGGTGACTTCGAAATCGCTGAGGGCGTACACCCCGGCCGTGATGAACATGGTCACGGCCATGCCGGCAAGCGCCGAGAGGGACATCTTCCAAGTGCGGAAGTACAAGGCCATCAGCAGGGCCGCGAGCAGCACGAACACCACCAGGCCGATCAGCGCCTGCTTGGTCACGTCTGCGCCCCAGGTGGGTCCAACGAACGTGGAGGTCACCTCATTGTCGGTAACGCCGTAGGCGCTGGTGAGGCCCTGTTTGATCCGGAGGGTCTCGTCATCGGTCAACTTGTCGGTCTGGATCCGCATGGTGTTGCCGGCTACGTTGGCCACGCGCGGCACACTGCCGGACACAACGTCCGTGACTGCCTTCTCACCGATGGCGGCATCAGTGGTCTTGACGTTGGACACCGTAAATTCGGAGCCGCCGCGGAACTCGATGCCGAGGTTGAAGCCCCCCTTGGCCGCCGGGATGATGATGGACAGGGCCACGCCCACCGCTGCGATGATGAACCAGATTTTCTTGGCGCCCACGAAGTCGTAGGAGCGCTTTCCAGTGTAGAGCTCGTTGCCGAAAGTGGCGAAGCCTGACATTACTTGTTCTCCTTCGCGGAGGTCTTGGACGAGCCGGCCAACTGTTCCTGCTTCTCTGCCAGGCGCCGTTCAGCGATGGTCATGCGGCGTTCGGCTTCGGCTGCAGCACCGGCGTTCTTGCTGCGGACGGCCACGGGCCGGTCCTCCGGGGTGCGGATGCGGCCGGCACCGCGGTACAGCGGCACGGCGCCAAGCCGCTCGGGGTCAAGTCCGGAGAACTTGTGGCCTTCACCGAAGAACCGGGTGCGTGCCAGGAGCTGGAGCGTGGGGTGGGTGAACATGAACACCACGATCAAGTCGGCGACGGCGGTCAGGCCCAGGGTGAAGGCGAACCCGCGGACGTTGCCCACTGCCACGAAGTACAGGACCAGTGCGGCCAGGAGGTTGACTGCCTTGGAGGCCAGGACGGTGCGCTTGGCCCGTTTCCAGCCGTTTTCGACGGCGGATACCAGGCCGCGTCCTTCGCGCAGTTCGTCCCTGATGCGCTCGAAGTAGACAATGAAGGAGTCGGCAGTCTGGCCGATGGCCACGATGATGCCGGCGACACCTGCCAGGGACAGCCGGTAGTTCTCCGTCCAGCCGAGGATTGCGATGGCCAGGTACGTCAGGGCACCGGCCACCACCAGCGATGCGATGGTAACGAAGCCCAGGGCCCGGTACTGGAACAGCGAGTAGACCACCACGAGCAGCAGCCCGATCAGGCCGGCCAGCAGGCCCATGCGCAGCTGTTCGCCACCGAGCGTGGCGGAAATCTGCTGTTCGCTCTGGATATCGAAGCTGATGGGAAGGGCGCCGAACTTCAACTGGTCCGACAACGCCTTGGCGGTCTGTTCGGTGAAACCACCTGTGATCTGCGGACGGCCGTCGGTGATGACGGCCAGCGAACGAGGCGCGGAGATGACCTGGTCGTCCAGCACGATGGCGAACTGGGACTTGGGGTCGGTGCCCGACTCGCCGCCGGCAGCCACGTAGAACTGGTTCAGCCGTTCGGTGACCTCTTTGAACTTTGCCGTGCCTTCGCCGTCGAACTGGATGTTGACCGCCCAGTCATTGGTGACCGCGCCCTGGGCGCCCTGCTGCAGCTGGAAGGACGAGGTGACGATGTTGCTGCCCTTCACCTCCACGGGACCCAGGATGTACTTGATGGCAGGCGACTTGTCCGTGGCCGGTTCGCAGGTCACCAGCGGCTTGGTGGGGTCCGACCGCTCGGATTTCTCGGCAGCAGGACTGTTGCAGTCCAGCGCCTCGAACTGCTTGTAGATTTCCGGGGTGATCCAGTTGGTGTCACTGCTGTTGGCCGGCTCGGCGGTCGGCTTGGGCAGCTGGTCCTCGGGGGTCTGCGACTCGGGAGGAACTGCTGCGCCGTCGCCATTGAGGAGGACGGGGCGGAAATTCATGTCCGCTGAGGCCTGGATCAGGTTGCGGGTTTCGGCAGAGGGTGTGCCGGGAAGGCTGACCACCACGTTGCGCCCTGACTGGGTGCTGATTTCCGCTTCGGAGACGCCGGAGCCGTCAACGCGCTGGCGGATGATCGCCACGGCCTGGTTGAGCTGCTGTTCGTTGATGTCCGAACCGCCCTCCACCTTCGGCGCCAGGATCATCTGGGTGCCGCCCTCAAGGTCAAGCGCCAGTTTGGGTGCCCAGCTGGCCTGTCCGGCGATGGTGCCGCCAGCCAGGACGGCGGTCAGCGCTGCCAGGATTACACCGAGCCAGACCAGGACGCGGAGCCCTGGTGTCTTGCGGCCAGTTCGTGCCATTGTCGATCTTTCTCTTATTCGCGGAGAAACCGCCGGAGCAGGCTGTTGCCTGCGCCGGCGGCGATCCGCAGCGGTAGAGGGAGGAAGGGGCCAGCGGGCCTAGCTGTCCTTTTTGCCCTCATCGTTGAGTCGCTTCAGGGTTTCCTCGGGAGTCTCGGAGCCAACTGCGGTGCTGCCGGTCTCCGTGGTGGTGAGGGATGACGCATCGTCCGGAACCACGGGGGATGCCTCGGCCGGCTCCGCGACGGTTTCCGCGGCAGGCTCGACGACCTTGGTGACGGCCTGGCGGTGTACCGTGGCCAGGTTGCCGGGGGAAAGTTCAAGGGTGACCTTGTTCTCGGCCTCGTCGATGTCCACGATCCGGCCGAAAAGGCCAAAGCTGGTCATGACCTCCACGCCCGGGGCAAACTTCGACTGGAGCTCTGCCTGCTGCTGCTGCGTCTTCTTGTTGCGGCGGAACATCATGAAGATGAAGACGCCGAGCATGACGAACAGGAGAATTGACATTGGATCCAAGGGGAATTCCGTTCTTTAGCGTGGTGTAGCTGGGTTCTCCAGCGACGTCGGCTTCGCTTCGGCCGGGGTGGACGTGCGGTGCAGGCAGAACGCCTGACATTTTTCTTCCCCAAGCGACGGGGGCGTCAGGGCCACCCGCGAAACAAAGACCCGAACGTGCCGGGCGTCATACCAGTCTAAAGGGAAAAGCTGGAGGGAGCCTGCTATTGGCTCTCCGGGGCCCAGTCCCCCGCGGTCGAAGCGGCGTCTTCGGGCTCGAAAAGGTCAAGCTGCTCCTGTGCGAAGACACCGGACGGGATGGCGTAGCCCAGGTGCGTCCAGGCGGGTGCCATGGCGATCCTGCCGCGGGGCGTTCGGCCCAGCAGGCCCTCCCGGACCAGGAAGGGCTCGGCAACAGTCTCAACCGTTTCGGTTTCTTCCCCGACGGCGATGGCGAGGGTGGACAGACCGACGGGCCCGCCGCCGAACTTGGTGATCAGCGCATCGAGGACTGCGCGGTCCAGCCGGTCCAGGCCCTTTTTGTCCACTTCATACATGTCCAGGGCAGCGGACGCGGTCCTGGCGTCGATTTGGTCGACGCCGTGCACCAGGGCCCAGTCCCGGACGCGCCGCAGCAGCCGGTTGGCGATTCGGGGCGTGCCGCGGGAACGGCCGGCGATTTCAGCGAATCCGGCCGAGTTGACTTTCAGGTCCAGCAGGCCCGCAGAACGGCGCAGCACGAGTTCCAACTCCGGGACGGAGTAGAACTCCAGGTGCCCGGTGAAGCCGAAACGGTCGCGCAGGGGTCCCGGGAGCAGCCCGGCGCGGGTGGTGGCGCCCACCAGCGTGAACGGCGGCAGCTCCAGAGGAATGGCTGTGGCACCTGCGCCTTTGCCCACCACGATGTCAACGCGGAAGTCTTCCATGGCCATGTACAGCATTTCCTCGGCCGGGCGGGACATGCGGTGGATCTCGTCGAGGAAAAGGACCTCGCCTTCAGAGAGCGAGGACAGGATTGCTGCGAGGTCGCCGGCGTGCTGGATGGCGGGTCCGCTGCTGAGCCGCAGCGGCGCATTCATCTCCGCGGCCACGATCATCGCCAGGGTGGTTTTGCCCAGGCCGGGCGGGCCGGAGAACAGCACGTGGTCAGCGGTCCGTCCGCGCATCCGGGAGGCCTGGAGCACCAGTGACAGCTGCTTGCGCACCCGGTGCTGGCCAACGAAGTCGTCCAGGTTCTTCGGCCTAAGGGCTGCCTCAATGGCCCGCTCCTCGGGCTCCTCCCCCGCTGCGACCAGGGACGGTTCAGCCACGGCTGCCTACGCGGTTGCCTGCCCGTGCGCCGTCCTGGCCCAGCCAGCGGAGCGTGGTCCGCAGGATTTCAGGCACGTTGCCGCGGAAGGATACTTCGGGATCCTCCGCCAGGGCTTTATCGATGCTGGTGGAGGCGTCCTTCTCGGACCAGCCCAGGCTGGTCATGGCGGCCACCACTTGGGGCTTCCAGGCGGCTTCTGCAGGGGTAGCGGCCCCAGGGGCCGCAGCGGTTCCCTGCGGGACGAGCTTTCCGGCCAGCTCCAGCACGATCCGGCCGGCCACCTTGGGACCGATCCCCGGCACCTTCGTGAAGGTCTTGCTGTCCCCCGTGTGCGCTGCCACCCTGATGGCTTCGGGATCGTGGACGGCCAGGACTGCAAGGGCAAGCCTGGGGCCAACCCCGCTGACACTGAGCAGGACGTCAAAAACCTCCCGTTCGTCGTCGGAGGCGAAGCCAAAGAGCGTCAGCGAATCTTCCCGGACAATAAGGGACGTGAACAGCTGGCCCTGTTCGCCCACGTGCAGCCGGCTGAGCGTCTGGGGTGTGGCATTGACGCTCATCCCGGCACCATTGAGGTCTATCACGGCCGTGGACAGGCCAACATGCGCTACGGTTCCGCGGAGGAAACTGATCAAAGCCGGGCTCCCGTTGTACCGCCGGCCTCACAGCGAGGACCCGGCTATCCGAACATATCTACGAATACCCTAGCAAGCGGCAGGGACAATCACCGTGCGCGGCGCGCCTTGGCCTCCGCATCGGCCCATGCCCGCTGGGCAGCCGTCAGCGATGAACTGCCGGGACCCGTGGTTGCCACGGCCGCGCCGCTTCCCGCGCGCCAGGCATGCGTAATGGCAAGTGCCAGCGCGTCCGCTGCATCGGCCGGGCGCGGCGGCGCATCAAGACGCAGGATCTTGGTGACGAGCTTGGTCACGGCGTCCTTGTTGGAGGATCCGCTGCCGGTCACCGCGGCTTTGACTTCCGACGGCGTATGCAGCGCTACGGGGATCCCGCGGCGCGCGGCGGCGGCAATCACCACGCCGGACGCTTGGGCCACACCCATGACCGTGCTGACGTTGAGCTGGGAAAAGACGCGTTCGACGGCGAGCACCTGGGGTTCGTAGCGGTCCAGCCACTCGTCGATGGCCAGGGCGATCACCAGGAGCCGCTGGTCCAGCGTCTCCTCGGGTGAGGTGCCCACCACGCCAACAGCCACCATGGTGGCCCGCCTGTTCCGCTCGACGTCCACCACGCCAATGCCGCAACGGGTCAGTCCCGGGTCAACCCCGAGTACGCGCAGCGTCACGGGCGTGCAGTTTCAGCCGGCACTGCCGGGCGTCACTCGGATTCCAGGGCAGCCTGGACTTCATCACTGAGGTCGGCGTTGCTGTACACGTTCTGGACGTCGTCGAGGTCTTCGAGGGCATCGGCAAGCTTCATGAACTTGCGGGCGCCGTCCACATCCAGTTCAACCTGCATGGAAGGCACGAATTCAACTTCGTCGGTGTCGTACTCGATGCCGGCTTCCTTGAGGGCCTCGCGGATGGCGGGAAGATCGGCCGGTTCCGAGTGGATCTCGAACGTCTCGCCGTTGTCCTTGACTTCCTCCGCGCCTGCGTCGAGGACGGCCATCAGGACATCGTCCTCGCTCAGGCCGTTCTTGGGCAGGTTTACAACGCCCTTGCGGGTAAAGAGGTAGCTGACGGAGCCGGGGTCGGCGATGGTGCCGCCGTTGCGGGAAATGGCCAGGCGCACCTCGGAGGCTGCCCGGTTCTTGTTGTCGGTAAGGCACTCGATCAGCAGCGCGGAGCCCTGGGGGCCGCGGGCTTCGTACATGATCTCGGTGTAGTCCACCACTTCACCGGTGAGGCCGGCGCCGCGCTTGATGGCACGGTCGATGTTGTCGTTGGGGACCGAGGTCTTCTTCGCCTTGGTTACGGCCAGTTCCAGGCCAGGGTTGCCGGCGAGGTCGGGGCCGCCCATCCTGGCGGCAACTTCGATGTTCTTGATCAGCTTGGCGAACGACTTTGCGCGGCGGCTGTCAATGATCGCCTTTTTGTGCTTGGTCGTTGCCCATTTGGAGTGGCCTGACATGCTTTACGCTTCTCCTCTGATCATGCGGATAAAAAGTTCGTGTACGCGTTTCTCGCCGGTCACTTCCGGATGGAAGGAGGTGGCCAGCAGCTGGCCGGAACGCACTGCGACAATTCTAGCCGTCCCCGGGAGCGATGCCGCGTGGGACGCCTGGCCGGGGTCCGCCGGTTCCACCTGGGCCAGGACCTCCACGTCCGCACCCACCCGCTCCACCCAGGGGCCGCGGATGAATACGGCGTGCACCGGTTCAACGCCGGATTCGGTGGCGCTGAAGTCCAACCCCTTGAAGTCCAGGTCGGTTTCAAAGGACTCGCGCTGCCGGCCGAAGGCATTGCGGCGGACAGTGATGTCCAGGCCGCCGAACGTCTGCTGGGGAGCGCCTGAAAGATCGGTGGCGGGATCGGCGATATCAGAGGCCAGCAGGATCATCCCTGCGCAGGAGCCATAGACGGGCAGGCCTTCGGCGATGTACTTCCGCAACGGGTCGGCAAGGTCAAAGGCCCGGGCCAGTTTGTCGATGGTGGTGGACTCGCCACCGGGGATGACGAGGCCGTCCAGGCCGTCCAGCTCCCCGGGGCGGCGGACAGCCACGCCCTGGGCACCGGTGGCTTCGGCGGCGCGCAGGTGCTCGCGGAAGTCTCCCTGGAGGGCCAGGACACCAATCCGCAGGCCCGAGCCCACGCGCGCAGGATCAGCAGAAGGGGGGTTTGTCATCCCTCCAGCATACGGGGCACAACCCCTTCGCTGCTGCCGTGCGGACGCGGCTGGCAAAGGTTGCATGCCGCTGCTGGGATATATTCAAAACATGGTCTTCTTCAGTGTTCCGCTCGGCAAGCTGGTCCGCAGGGTATCCCGGCTGCGCGGCGGCGGGTCCGCCCTTCCAGGACTGGTGGTTGAGAAAATCGACCCCGGCTTTATGCGGCGGACACTCACCACACTGCCCCACGGTGTGGCGGTGGTCAGCGGCACCAACGGCAAGACCACCACCACCAAAATGGTGGTTGAACTGCTGGAAAGCCAGGGCCTTAAAGTCTTCACCAACCGCACCGGCAGCAACTTCACCCGCGGTGTGGCCGCGGCGCTCCTGGGCGAGGTGGACTGGCGCGGCCGGCTGGACGCGGACATCGCCGTGCTGGAACTGGACGAAGCCCATGCTGTCCATTTCGTGAACAGCGTCCCGCCGCGCTACTGCCTGCTGCTCAACGTGCTGCGCGACCAGCTGGACCGCTTTGGCGAGATCGACAAGACAGCGCAGCTCCTGCAGCACATCGCTGCCAAAACCACAGGAACGGTTGTCCTGAACCGCGAGGACCCACGTGTTGCCAGGATCGCGGATACGCTCACGGGACAGGAGGTCAAGTACTTCGGCCTTGACGACTCCCTGCTCGGCACCTTTCCCAACGACGATGACATGCGCGCCGCCCCAGGCTCCCCCGCCCCGGCGGGCCTGCCGGAAAAGCCCGCGGCCGACGTCGTACTCCGCAAAGTGGGCGCGGACAGCGCCGAGTTTGAGTACGACGGCGGTACGGTCACCACGGCGATGAAGCTGCGCGGTGTGTACAACATCTTCAACGCCGCCGCGGCGATGACGCTGGCCCGCAGCATCTGCGGCGGAGGCGCCGCAGCCGCAGACCATGCCACCTTGCTCGAAGCCCTGTCCAGGGTGGCGCCGGCCTTTGGCCGCGGTGAAAGCCTTACCGTCGACGGCCAGCCGCTGGACCTGGTGCTGGTGAAGAACCCCAGCGGTTTCCGGCTGGGACTCAAATCCTTCCCCGCCGAGGGCTACGCCACCATGATCGCCATCAACGACAATTACGCGGACGGACGGGACATGTCCTGGCTCTGGGACGTGGAATTCGATTCCCTCCGCGGCGGTGGCGTGGATGTGCTCACCGGATCACGCGCCTACGACATGGCGCTGCGGCTCCAATACGACGACGTCCGCGTCGGAGCGGTGCAGACCGACATTTCCGCCGCCCTGGCAGCCTTCATTCGCGAAGGCCGGGACAGGCCCAAACGGATCTTCTGCACCTACACCGCCATGCTGGCCATTCGCCGCGAGCTGGCCAAAATTACCACCGTGGAGGTTGTCTCGTGAATCCGGCAGAAGCAACGGCGGCCGATGGCCCGTCCAAGGGAACCATCCGCGTGGTCCAGCTGTACCCGCGCGACATGAACATTTACGGCGACTGGGGCAACGCCCTGGTCCTGAAGCGCCGGATCGACTGGCACGGGTACACGCCTGAACTACTGGAATACAACGTGGGCGATCCCTTCCCCGAGGACGTGGACATCATTGTCGGCGGCGGGGGCCAGGACAGCGGGCAACTGGTGATCCAGGACGACCTGCAGGCCAGGGCCGGCCAGCTCAAGGAATTGGCCGAGGATGGTGCACCGATGCTGGTCATTTGCGGCCTCTACCAGCTGTTTGGCCGGTACTTCAAAACCCGCACCGGCGCCGTCATTCCGGGCATCGGCATCCTGGACGTGGAAACCCACGGCACGGATGAGCGCCTGATCGGCAACGTCAAGGTCTCAACCACGGAGTTCGGCGAAGTCCTGGGCTACGAAAACCACAGCGGCCAGACCACGCTCGGCAGCGGTGTGCAGCCACTGGGCACCGTAGCGAAGGGAACTGGAAACAACAGCAATGACGGCCATGAAGGGGCCCGGTACCGCAACATCGTTGCCAGCTACCTGCACGGATCGCTGCTGCCCAAGAACCCTGCCATTGCCGACTTCCTGATCCGTACCGCGGCGGAGCGGAAGTTCGGCAGCTTCTCCCCTGGCAACCCGGACGACACCTACGCCGTCCTGGCCCGGGAGCACGCTGCCCGCCGGCCCCGCTGACCCGGGACCTTCCTTGCCTTAGCCACCGCTGAAGGGCAACCCTGCTGTAATGGCTCATCGCAGGTCACCGCCACTGGAAATACTCCCGGTGGATGTTGGCCCTGCGAACACCTGCGCCCCGGAAGGCCTTACGGAACTGCCGCAGCATGGCGTCCGGTCCGCCCATGAATACCGAGAGCTCGCGGGGTTCGGTGCCTACGGCGGCCAGGACCGCCTCCGGGGTCAGCCGTCCGTCTGCTTCGGTGTCCACGGCATGGACCGTGAGCCGTGGCTGGTTCCGGGCGATGGCAGAGACCTCATCGGCAAAGGGGGACGGGCCCGCCGAGGTGACGAAGAAGTGGACATCGTCGTGGAGTTCGCCGTCCAGGGACCGCAGCCAGCTGAGGAAGGGCGTGATTCCCACGCCGCCCGCGATCCAGACCTGATGCGCTGTTCCGCGGTGCCGGTCAAAGCGTCCGTAGGGCCCGCCAACCACCGCCGGCATCCCGGGCTGCACCACGTCCGGAAGCCTGGCCGTATGGTCGCCCAGCGCCTTGACCGTGATGCTGATCCCGCCTTCCAGCGCCAGCCCCGAGATGGAAAACGGGTGCCGCTGCCAGCCGTCCGCTGTTTCCAGGTAGACCATGGCGAACTGCCCGGGTTTGAAGACCAGCGGCCGGCCCAAGGGACGCAGTGCCACTTCCACCAGGTCCGGTGCCACCGGCTGGACCGCAGCCACCTGGTAATCGTGGTGGGGCAGGAAATGCCGTGCCAGCAGTTCGCGGTAGGCATAGAACCCCAACCCGGTTCCACCGATGGCCACGTAGCTCCAGCGAAGCGCGGGCACAGCCTCAAACGCACTGGCGTCGAGCAAGCCGTGAAGGAACCCGGCGGCCAGGAACAGGCCGGTCAGCCGGTGGAAGCCGCGCCACCGCTCGTAGCCGCCCAGCAGGCGGGCGGCCAGCCGCACCGGCCTGGTCCTCAACAAGGTGCGGACCAGCCCGCGGACAGGCGCGGGAAGTATGGTCCGCCAGCGTGGCAGGACTGCCCATACAACCAACGCGGCGAGCCCGCTGATGGCAACCACCGCCAGTGTCTTGCCAAGGCTGGTTGCCTCCGGATTAGCGGCAAGTTCCATGTGCGGCAGCAACAGGATTGTTGCCGTCATCGCCGCCCTGCGGTGCCAGATGGCGGCGTGGTCAATGCCACCGAAAACCGGCTCAACGTGAGGCAGGGTGCTGACCAGGACCAGCGCGATTGAATACAGCAGGACGGATTCGCCGCCGAAGAGTTGCCCTACGTGCCCCAGGACGGGTTCGCCCGCAGGCCGAGCGAGGGACCAGAAAATGCCGTAGGCCCCGGCCAGCACCATGATTGCGCCTGGACCAAGCCACCGGAACGGCATTCCCAGGAAGACGGTCCCCTGTCCGGCGCCACCCTTGGTCATAGCCACGGTCCTTTCATCATTGACAAACCGTTGCGCGTTCCCTGCAGGAGACGGTAAATGCGGTCCGGGGCGGACCGTATAGCGGCCATTGTAGGGTTACCGGCTGGGAGGACGTGCCCCGCCCCACAATTGAGAAGCCTGTCCCGCTGTGAAAGGTTTAGCCCATGACGAACCCGCTCCTTGCCGCCAGTCCCCTGCCCTACGGCCTCCCGCCCTTCGAAGTCCTCACTGTAGAGGAGTACCGGGAAGCCATCGAGGCAGGATTGTCTGCCCACCTGGATGAGATCCGGGCAATCACCGGCAACGCCCAGCCGGCCACCTTCGAAAACACGGCCGTGGCCATGGAACGTTCGGGGCAGCTGCTGAACCGCGCGGCCGCGGCGTTCTTCACCCTGGTGTCCGCCGACGCAACAGAGCAGATCCGGGAGCTCGAAACGGAGTTGTCCCCGCGGTTCTCGGCCCACCAGGATGAGGTGTTCCTCGACAGGGCGCTCTTCGACCGCTTTGCCGCCATCGATACGGACAATTTCGATCCCGAGTCCTCCCGTTTGGTGGAGGAGTACCTCAAGGAGTTCCGCCAGTCCGGCATCCAGCTTGACCCGCCGGGCCAGGAGCGGCTGCGCGCCATCAACGCCGAACTGGCACGCCTGGGTACCGAGTTCGGCCAGCGGGTCAAGGAAGGCATGAAGTCCGCCGCACTGCTGCTGGACAATGCGGGTGACCTGGCCGGCCTGCCGGCCGACGACGTCGCCAGCGCTGCGGAAGCAGCCCGCGCCGCCGGTCACGACGGCAAATACCTGCTCACCCTGATCCAGCCCGGGAACCAGCCTGCCCTCGCCGCCCTCGAGAACCGGAACGTCCGCCGTCGCCTGTTCGAAGCATCCGTGGCGAGGGGCAGCGACGGCGGCAGCCTGGATGTCCTTGACATGGCCAGGGAAATGGCCGGGCTGCGGGCGGAGAAAGCAAGGCTGCTGGGATTCGACAATTACGCAGAGCTGGTGGCGGACCGCCAGACGGCCCCCGACTTTGAGGCAGTCCGGACCATGCTGAGCAGGATGGCGCCGGCCGCCATCCGCAACGCCGACGCCGAGGCGGCAGAGCTGGCCGAAGTTGCCGGCCACCCATTGGAGGCATGGGACTGGGCCTACTATTCGGCGAAGGTTCGGCGGGAAAAATACGACGTCGACGAACAGGCGCTCCGGCCCTACTTTGAACTCAACCGCACTATCACCGACGGCGTGTTCTTTGCAGCAACGTCGCTGTACGGGATCACTTTCCACGAGCGGACCGATCTCCACGGCTACCACCCGGACGTGCGTATCTGGGAAGTACGCAACGAGGACGGCACGGCACTGGGGCTGTTCCTGGGCGACTACTACGCGCGCGAATCAAAGCGGGGCGGCGCCTGGATGAACTCGCTTGTTGACCAGTCGGACCTGCTGGGCACGCGGCCCGTGGTGACCAACACACTCAACATTTCCAAGCCACCCGCCGGCGAACCCACTCTCCTCAGCCTGGACGGGCTGCGCACCCTGTTCCACGAGTTCGGCCACGCGCTGCACGGCCTGTTTTCAAACGTCACCTATCCGCGCTTCTCGGGGACGGCGGTGCCGAGGGACTTCGTGGAGTATCCCTCGCAGGTGAACGAAATGTGGATCATGTGGCCGGAGGTGTTGTCCAACTACGCACGCCACTATCTCACGGGCGAGCCCCTTCCGCAGGACATCGTGGCCAGGCTGGAGGAGTCCAGGCTCTGGGGTGAGGGTTTTGCCACCACGGAGTACCTGGGAGCTGCCCTGCTCGACCTGGCGTGGCACACGCTGGAGCCGGATGGCGTTCCCGAAGACGCGCTGGAGTTCGAGGCCAAGGCCCTGGCTTCGGCCGGAATTGCGCACCGCCTGATTCCGCCGCGGTACCGGACCGGGTACTTCCAGCACATCTTCGCCGGGGCGGGATACGCGGCGGGCTACTACTCCTATATCTGGAGCGAGGTGCTGGACGCCGACACCGTGGACTGGTTCAGCGAGAACGGCGGCCTGACCCGCGCCAACGGCGAAAGCTTCCGCCAGGAGCTGCTCTCCCGCGGCAACAGCCGCGACCCCCTGGAGTCATTCCGCATCCTGAGGGGCCGCGACGCCAGGCTGGAGCCGCTGCTGAAGCGCCGCGGCCTCGAGTAACCCCCATCGAGTGCTCCGTACTTGTCGGTTTCGGGCCCGATAAAGACAAGTACGGAGCAATCGATATTAAAGAACGACGCCGGTCCCCCAACCGAAAAAAGGTGAGGAACCGGCATCGTAATGAAACACAAAGGCAACCACTAGCGACGGGCGGTGCGGTCCCGCAGCGTGCGTAAAAGGGGCCCCGCCCCAAGCCACCGCCAATATGGCGGCAGCGTGAGGCGGGGAATAGCACGCAGAGGATCACGCCGTCCGGCGCGTCGCGGAAGGCGGAAGTTACCAGCCGCGCTCGGCGAGGCGGTGGGGCTGGGGGATCTCGTCGACGTTGATGCCCACCATGGCTTCACCCAGGCCGCGGGAGGCCTTGGCGATGACGTCGGGGTCGTCGAAGAAGGTGGTGGCCTTGACGACGGCGGCGGCGCGCTGGGCAGGGTTGCCGGACTTGAAGATGCCGGATCCGACGAAGACGCCGTCGGCGCCGAGCTGCATCATCATGGCCGCGTCAGCGGGGGTGGCGATGCCGCCGGCCGTGAACAGCACCACGGGAAGCTTGCCGGCAGCGGCAACTTCCTTGACCAGTTCGTAGGGTGCCTGCAGTTCCTTGGCCGCGACGTACAGCTCGTCCTCGGGAAGGGAGGACAGCCGGGCGATCTCGGAGCGGATCTTGCGCATGTGACCGGTGGCGTTGGAGACGTCGCCGGTGCCTGCTTCACCCTTGGACCGGATCATGGCCGCGCCCTCGTTGATGCGGCGCAGGGCCTCACCGAGGTTGGTGGCGCCACAGACGAAGGGAACCTTGAAGTTCCACTTGTCGATGTGGTTGATGTAGTCGGCCGGGGTGAGGACCTCGGACTCGTCGATGTAGTCGACGCCGAGGGACTGCAGGATCTGGGCTTCGACGAAGTGGCCGATGCGGGCCTTTGCCATGACCGGGATGGAGACGGCATCAATGATCTGGTCGATCATGTCGGGATCGGACATGCGGGACACGCCGCCCTGGGCACGGATATCAGCCGGAACACGTTCCAGCGCCATGACTGCCACGGCACCGGCGTCTTCGGCGATGCGGGCCTGTTCGACGTTGACGACGTCCATGATGACGCCGCCCTTGAGCATCTCGGCCATGCCGCGCTTCACGCGGCTGCTGCCCGTGACGCTGTTCGCGGACGAACCGGCCTCGTTGCTTACATCAGGTGTAGACACAAAAACCCCTATGGGTAGCTAGATGATCTTCGCCGGGCATGCGGCGGCAGCTGCCGGACGTGCACGCACGGATTGCCGGGTCCATTGACCGGGCAGTCTTTATACTAGTCCCCCGCCGCCCGGCCGGCTTAATCATGTCTAATCAGCCGGCGTCGGTTCCGCCAAGGCCTGCCGCCGCACCGAGATGACGCGCTGGACCACGGTAATGAGGCTGGCTGCCGCCAGGAGGACCAGGGTGACGAGGAGCACTGCCGGCGGGAGCCCGAGGCCGGTGAGACCGGTGATGACCAGGACGGAGACCAGGCGTTCGGCCCGCTCTGCGATCCCGACGTTCGCCGTGAAGCCCAGGGACTCCGCTTTGGCCCGGGCGTAGGAGACTACCATGCCCAGGACAAGGCAGAGCAGGGCTGATACGGCAATGGCCATGTTGTTGCCACCGGTAAAGAACCAGATGGACACCCCAGCGAACAGGGCACCGTCGGCAATCCGGTCCAGGGTGGAGTCGAGGAAGTTCCCCCAGCGGCTCTTCACGCCCTGCATCCGCGCCATGATGCCGTCCAGCACGTCGGAAAAGATGAAGGCCGTGATGAAAAGGGTGCCCCAAAAGAGCTGGCCCAGCGGGTAGAAAACCAGGGCCCCGGCCGCAACCCCTGCGGTGCCGAGGATGGTTACCGCGTCCGGGGAGACACCGATCTTCAGGAGCCAGCGGGCGAGCGGGGTAAACAGCGCGGTGAAGAATCCGCGGGCGTGCCTATTCAGCATCCGACTCCCCGGGCCAGGCTTCAGCCACCTGCCGCCGGACCTCATCAAGGGTCTGGGTGATGGCCTTGGTCTGGGCGATGATGGGGAAGAAGTTGCCGTCGCCGCCCCACCGCGGAACGATGTGCTGGTGCAGGTGCGCGGAGATGCCGGCTCCCCCCACCACCCCCTGGTTCATCCCCAGGTTGAATCCGCCGGGGTTGGAGACCTTGCGCAGCACCCGCATGGCCGTCTGGGTCAGGTCAGCGAACTCTGCTGTCTCTTCAACCGTGAGGTCGGTGTAATCCGGAATGTGCCGGTACGGGCAGACCAGAAGATGCCCCGGGTTGTAGGGAAACAGGTTCAGCACCACGTAGCAGGTCCGGCCGCGGTAGACGATGAGTGCCTCTTCGTCAGTCCTGTTCGGGCCTACGCAGAATGGGCAGTCGTTCTCATTCTTGAACTGGTGCTGCCCGCCCTTGATGTAGGCCATGCGGTGCGGAGTCCACAGGCGCTGGAAGGCGTCCGGGACACCGGCGAGGGCAAAGTCGTCGGTAACGCCGGCATCGCCTGGATATCCTGCGCCTGTGTTCTCCTGCACTGTGCTGCTTCCGTTCGGCTAGCTGGTCCGGTTGCGGACGGCGTCGGTGATCCGCTTGACTGCTTCCGCAACGGGCACGCCGTTGTCCTGGCTGCCGTCGCGGAAACGGAATGAAACTGCGCCCGCCTCCGCGTCGTCGCCGCCGGCGATCAGCACGAACGGGATCTTGTCCTTGCTGGCGGTGCGGATCTTCTTGGGGAACCGGTCCGTGGAAGTGTCCACCTCGGCACGGATGCCCTCGGCCTTAAGCTGGTCGACGACGTCGAACATGTACTCGTTGAACGCCTCCGCCACGGGGATGCCCACCACCTGGACCGGAGCCAGCCACGCAGGGAACGCTCCGGCATAATGCTCGGTGAGGACGCCCATGAACCGCTCCACTGAGCCGAAGAGCGCACGGTGGATCATCACCGGACGCTGCCGGCTGCCGTCGGCGGCCTGGAATTCGAGTTCGAAGCGCTCGGGCAGGTTGAAGTCCAGCTGGATGGTGGACATCTGCCAGGTACGGCCCAGCGCGTCCTTGGCCTGCACGGAAATCTTGGGACCGTAGAACGCAGCCCCGCCCGGATCCGGCACCAGTTCCAGCCCGGACTCCTGCGCCACCTCGGAAAGTGTCCTGGTGGCTTCCTCCCAGGTGGCGTCGTCGCCAACATACTTCTCCGGGTCCTTGGTGGACAGCTCCAGGTAGAAGTCGTTCAGCCCGTAGTCCTTGAGCAGGTCCAGGACGAAGGTCAGGGTTTTGGTGAGCTCGTCCTTCATCTGCTCGCGGGTGCAGTAGATGTGGGCGTCGTCCTGTGTCATGCCGCGGACGCGGGTGAGGCCGTGCACCACGCCGGACTTCTCGTAGCGGTAGACCGAACCGAACTCGAACAACCGCAGCGGGAGCTCGCGGTAGGATCGGCCGCGGGAGCGGAAGATGAGGTTGTGCATGGGGCAGTTCATCGGCTTCAGGTAGTAATCCTGGCCGGGCTTGCGCACCGTGCCGTCCTCATTGAGTTCGGCGTCCACGTGCATGGCGGGGAACATGCCGTCCTTGTACCAGTCCAGGTGCCCGGAGACCTCGTAGAGGTGGCCCTTGGTAATGTGCGGGGTGTAGACGAACTCGTAGCCGGCCTCGACGTGCCGCTGGCGTGAGTAGTCCTCCATCTCCTTGCGGATGATGCCGCCCTTGGGGTGGAAGACGGGCAGGCCGGAGCCCAGTTCGTCCGGGAAGGAGAAGAGGTCAAGTTCCGAACCGAGCTTGCGGTGGTCGCGGCGCTCGGCCTCGGCAATGCGCTCCTGGTAGGCCTTCAGGGCGTCCTTGGTGGGCCAGGCAGTGCCGTAGATGCGCTGCAGCTGCTGGTTCTTCTGGTTGCCCAGCCAGTAGGCCGACGACGACCGGGTGAGGGCGAAGGCGTTGGAGATCATCTTGGTGTTGGGCAGATGGGGGCCGCGGCAGAGGTCGCACCAGACAGTGGTGCCTTCCTTGCGCTCCACGTTGTCGTAGATGGTGATGTCGCCGGCGCCGACCTCCACGTTAACGCCCTCGCCGGCCTCGGCGGCGTCGTTCTTCCTGCCCAGCAATTCGAGCTTGTAGGGCTCGTTCTTCATGGCGTCGCGGGCCTCGTCCTCTGAGACGACGCGGCGGACGAATTTCTGGTTCTGGTTGACGATCTTGAGCATCATCTTTTCGAGGGTCTTGAGGTCCTCGGGGGTGAAGGGCTCGGCAACGTCGAAGTCGAAGTAGAAGCCGTCGGTGATGTAGGGACCGATGCCCAGCTTGGCGTCGGGACGCAGCTGCTGCACGGCCTGGGCCATGACGTGGGCAGTGGAGTGGCGCAGGACGTTCAGGCCATCAGGGGAATCGATGGTGACGCCTACCACCTCGGCGCCCTCGGGAAGTTCCTGGTCAAGGTCCTTCAGTTCGCCATTAACGCGGGCCACAACAACGTCACGGCGCTCAAAGAAGAGTTCCGCACCGGTTGTCCCGGTAGTCACCTTGGTCTCTTCGCCATCGACGAGAAGGGTGATCTGCTGGGCATCTGACACGGGTGTCTCCTATTCAAAGTTAAGGCTTCATAGCTTGTGGCATACGGGGACCACAGCCAGCCACCGTCAATGCTATCGGTTCACGTAAGGGCCGACCAACGCGGCACACAGCACCGTTACCCGTTAAAACCGGTGATGGCCAGTGTCCTGCTGATGCCGTCCAGGGGATGCGGGCCGTCCTGGGCAGCCGCCGGGAAGGTCTCCGGGAAGGGCAATGTCTCCGTCCGGCTCAGGTCCCAGGCCATGCTTGCACTCAGGCTGATCCCCCGGGGGCCGGTCCTTCGGGTGGTGCCGCGGATCAACAACAGGCGGGTTCCGAACAGGAGCGGACCTGCACTTTCCTGGGCCTCGTGGAAGAAGACTGAATCGACGCAGCCTGTGCCGTCGTCGATGCTGATGAACACCACCCTCCTGCCGCCACGCATGGGTGGGGTCTGGGTGGCCACCCGCACTCCTGCCACCAGCACTTCTGTCCCGTTGCGCAGGCTGAGGAGTTTATCGGCAGTGGTAACGCCCAGCCTTTTAAGCAGGGGACGGTGGCTGTCCATCAGGTGCGTGCTGACATCCACGGCCATGAGGTCAAGTTCTGCCCGGACGTTTTCCACCAGCGTGGGGGCAGGGAGCCCGGGCTTGATGTTGCGCAGTTCAATGTCGCCCAAGGGAAGGGACAGTTGCCCTTCCAGCACGTCCACCCCTTTCCGTGCGCTGTTGGCCGACTGGAGCTGCTGCAGATGGTGCACCAGGTCAGCCCTGTTTGCTGCTCCCCCGGCTTCCTTGTGCAGGGCGTCAAAGGCTCCGAGCTGCGCGAGCCGCCGGATGCTTGGCTTGCTGAGCCGCGAGCGCGCCCGGAGATCTGCCAGTGAGTCATATGGCTGGCCGGCAACTGTCCGCTTCAATTCGGCAGCGGACAGCCCATAGATGCCGTTCAGGCTGAGCCGTATCCCAAGCCTGCCGGCGTCCCGGCCGGAATCAATCCGTTCCACCCGGTATTCTGCTTTGCTCCGGTTGATGTCCAGGGGAAGGATGGGGATGCCCAGCCGGCGGGCTTCGGCCACCAGCAGTCTTTTGGGATACATCCCGGGATCGTGCTCCCACAAGCCGGCAAGGAACGCTTCAGGGTGGTGTGTTTTCAGCCAGGCGGACTGGTAGGTGGGGACGGCGAAGGCAGCACCGTGGGCCTTGCAGAAGCCGAAACTGGCAAAGGACTTCAAAGTCCCCCATACTTTGTCCACCACCCCTGGGGTGTACCCCCTGGCCTTGGCGTTCCGCCGGAAGTACTCCTCCACCTGTGCTTCACCGGTCTCGTTGCTCAACGCCCTGCGGAACTCGTCGGCCTTGGCCAGCCCGCAGCCGGTCATGATGTCGAGGGTCTTCAGAATCTGTTCGTGGAACACCGTGACCCCATGGGTTTCCTGCAGCACCGGTTTGAGGTCCGGGTGGGGATAGACCTCAGGGGCGAAACCGTGCCGGTGTTCCAGGAAGGGCCGAACCATGTCGGATTTCATGGGTCCGGGACGGAACAGGGAAATATCGATGATGAGGTCGTTGAACTCGCGGGGCGCCATCTTTCCAATCAGTTCCCGCTGCCCCGGGGATTCGATCTGGAAGCAGCCAAGGGTGTGCGTGCTTCTGATCAGTTCATAAGTGGGTTCGTCGTCGAGGGGGACTGCGTTGAGGTCGATCCGGCCGTCCCCGGCGATGTAGTCAGGCCCTGTGCCGTCAGGCCCTGCCGGATGCTTTCCCGCTGCCACCACCTCTTCCTTGCTGGGGTGGATGCGGATGATCTCCCGGACCGCGAAGGCCATGGCGCTTTGCATGCGCACGCCCAGGACATCGAGTTTGAGCATGCCCATGGGGTCCATGTCATGTTTATCGAACTGGCTCATGGGAAGCCCAAGGCCGCTTGGCTGGACCGGGGTGCGGTCCAGGAGCGTGGCATCGCCAAGAATCACTCCGCACGGGTGCATGGAGATGTGGCGGGGCAGCCTGTCCAGCCGTTCGGTCAGGTCCACCAACAGGTCAAGTTGCTGGTTCCCGTCAGTGTCGCGCTGCTCCACCCTTCCGGCGAACTCACGGAGTTCGGGTTTCTCCTGCAGGGCTTCACGGAACTTCCGGGCGGAAAAGCGCCACAACTGCTTGGCGATCTCCCCCACCTCGCCGTCGTCCATCCCCAGCGCCAGCCCGGCGTCGCGGACCGCACCCCGCGCCCTGTACCCGTTTTGCATGCTCATCAGGGTGACCCGCTCGGAACCGAACCGGTCGAAGATCCTGCGGTACACATTGTGGCGTTCGGCGCTCTCGACATCGATGTCTATGTCCGGCAGCGTGGCGCGGTCGTTGGAGAGGAAACGTTCGAAAATCAGGTCGTGCTGGAGGGGATTCACATGGCTGACCTCGATCAGGTAATTGACCAGGCTGGAGGCACCGGATCCCCTGGCGGCCGCCCTGACCCCCATGTCCTGGATCATCCGGGACACCTCCGCCACCGTGAGGAAATAGGAGGAGAAACCGAGGTTGTTGATGATGCCGAGCTCATGCTCCAGCCGGGACAGCATCTCCTGCTCCTGTTTACCGGTGATCCCCGGGAACCGCCTGCCGATCCCTGCATGGCAGCGCTGGATCAGTTCAGAGTGCGGGTCCTGGCTGATGCCAATCACTGAGGCTTCAGGAACCACCGGCTGCTTCCACCCCATATCGGTGCCTGGATTTATCCGGCAGAGGTCGGCGAGCGCCTCTGTCTGAGCCATCAGCTGCTTAAGGTCAGCGGCGCCATACCCGGCAGCGGAAATGATTTCCTTTCCCAGCCCCAGCATCTGTTCCGGGGTTTTCAGCCAGCCCTGCCCGGTGGGTTGCAGGAGGGGTTCCCCTGCCAGTTCCGGAAGGGACTTCAGGGTCCTGGCAGAGTCCAGGACATCGGCGGTTGGTGCGCCGTCTGCGGCGCAGTACCTGACGGCATTGGTGAGGATTGCGGGTACGCGGTGTTCCTCGGCGAGCCTGAGCATGCGGACTGCATGGGCGGTGCTGAACGGAGTCCCCGGAGCGCTGAGCTGGGAGACGATTTCCGCCACGACAGTTCCTGCGGGCATGGCATCCAGCCACTGCCTGAACAGGGTCCGGGGGCGCAGGTAACGGCGGCCTCCCATGGCCCGTCCGACGTCGGAATCCGGTCCTACCAGGACAGTCAGCACCGGCTTGAGGGTTTGGGGATCAAGGGTTCGGGAGGCGAGTTCAGCGCGGATGACGGCGGCCGGCACGGCGCCACCGGCTTTACCTGAGGTCCTGGCGTGGGCATCGGATACCAGCCGGCACAGCGCACGGTACCCGGCACCGTGGTTGTTGCCGCGTGCAAGCACCACCACCCTGCCGGCTACCTGCGTGCGGTGATCGCCGTCGTCGTCAAAAACTGCAAGGTCCACCCCCACGATGGGGTCGATGCCCGCAGCCATGCATGCCTTGAGGTGCTTGATGGTGCCGTACAGTCCGTCCCGGTCGGTGCAGGCCAGGGCGGTTGCGCCGTCGGCCGCGGCCGCCATTGCCAGCTCTTCAGGCCAGGAGACGCCGTAGTGGGCACTGAATGCCGTGGAAACGTGGAGGTGGGTAAAGCTCATGCTGTTCAGGGTTCAGGCTGTTCTGTGGTCATGCTGTTTTGGGCGAAGGGCGTCATGGATCCGCAGCAGCCGCCAACGGCCACTGCGGATATGGCGGGTCAGGTCAAGGGTGAGCGGTTCTGCGCCTTCCCCTGAACCCAACGGAAAGGACGCCGGCGCAGGCTGCACCTGGACCCGCCAGATTTCGTGGTCCACGACGCCTGGCCCGCTTCCCAGCGGAGCCCGGGTATCCTCCGCCCACCACTGCCGGCGTTCATACCACCGGACGGGTTCGGCGCAGACGAGATACGGCTTTCCTGACCAGGTCAAGGATTCAGGCTGCCCGGCAGCGGAACACACCACGTCAACGGACTCGCTGAACATGCCCACGCGCGCCTCCCGGACCGTACTTCCTCACAAGGATTCGAATATGTATTCGAATAAATCCAGTCTACGCCGGGAGGCCGGCAAAACATAGGCGGGGGTGGACGGAGCGTGCGGCAGGTAGCAGGATGATGGCATGAGTACCGATGACGCACTCCTGAAGCAGGCAAGCATCAAGACGCAGGACTCCACCCTCGTCGCACGGTTCGATATCGACGGCGCCATCCCGGATTCCGGCGCTTACGTGGTTGGCCTGATGGGAGCCTCGCCGGACTATTCAATGCAACGCCGGCTGTGCATTGAATTCATGAACGGGGAGGCAATTGCCTGCTACTCGTTCAACCGGGACCAGGGAATCGAGGAAGACTACGACCTGTCCGGAGTGTCCCACTCGGAGAACAGCATCACTGGAAGCTTTCCCCTCACTGCCTTGAACGGGCTTGGGCAGGGGCATGTCCTGTCGGCCTTCAGCGAGGCGGACGGACGGGAGTTCCAGCACGGGGTGCCGGTGGAGGAAACCCTTTAGGGCTCCTCCACCCCATCCTGCATGTCAGCTGTTCTTGTTGTGGATCCGCAGTTCAAGTTCAATGAACGCGGAGATCATTGCCCGGTAGGTTGATTCCACGATGTCCGGATCGATGTCCTTTTTCTCCGCGGCGGACCGGACATGCTCAATGATCCGCTCCACCCGGCCCGGGGCACGCACTTCGGCGTCGTCGCCCTTGAGCGTCCCGGCGATCCTGATCAGCCGTTCGCGGCGGGCGATGAGGGTGACAATCTGTTCATCCACCTCGTCAACGGCAACCCGAACGGCAGCGAGCTGTTCCTTGTCGGCCCGGGCATCCCTATCGTTTCCTTGAATTGTCGCCATCATCTGACAGTATCGAAGCATGGAGCCCAGAGTCGACTTTATCTCCCTCGGAGTCCGCAATGTTCCGCAATCGCGCGCCTTCTACGTTGACGGGCTCGGCTGGCCGGTCCACCGGGAGGTTGCCGGGGAGGTGGTGTTCATCCAGGTAAACCACGGCCTGGTGCTCTCCCTTTGGGACGTACGCCAGATGCAGGCCGAAGCAGTCACCGGCCCGCCCGCAGGCGTCCCCTCCATCACCCTCAGCCACAACGTGGGAAGCCCCGGGGAGGTGGACAGGGTCATGGCGGAAGCCGCGAAGGCAGGCGCTGCAATCATTGCGGAACCGGTCACCAAGCCGTGGGGCGGCTACACGGGCTACTTCGCCGACCCCGACGGATTCCGCTGGGAGGTGGCGTACAACCCCACCTGGGGAGTGGACGACGCCGGCCGGGTCACCGTCTGAGGCCCGCCGCGCCATCGGCGGCGGCTGCTAGAACAGGGCTTCGACCGGGCGGATCAGTTCCGGGCCGTTGTTCCGGACGTTCCCCACTTCCTTGCCGACGGAATCCACGGTCCAGTCGGCGGTGGCATTCTTGACCCCGGACCGCACCAGGTCCACGAGCCCGGCGGCGTCATCCGCCTGCGGGTCCAGCCAGGCTTCCATGGTGTCCCTGTCCATGGGCAGGGGGACGCGGTCGTGCAGCTCCGTCAGCTTCCCGAAGATGGTGGACTCCGAGCCCGGCGGTGGCGTGTCTGCCGTGAGGATGGATGTTGAGAGCAGCCAGCGGCCCGGATCCCCTTCGGGAACGGACGGGTCCTTCCACCACTCATAAAGTCCTGCAAAAACCACCCCCTGGTCCTGGCCCGGGTGCACGTAGTAGGGCTGCTTCGACTTTCCCGGGCCCTGCTTCCATTCGTAGTAGCCGTCGGCCGGGACGGCGCAGCGCCGGGACTGGACCGCCTTCCGGAACGCCGGCTTTTCCAGCACCGATTCGCTGCGGGCGTTGATCATGCGGGAGCCGATGCCGGGATCCTTGGCCCAGGACGGGACCAGGCCCCAGCGTGCAACGTGGAGCTGGCGTACCTGCCGGGGCGCGGCACTGTCATCAACCAGGCGCTCCAGCACGATGGGTACTGCATCGGTGGGGGCCACATTCCACGACGGCGGAATGTTGACCTCGTTCTCCAGCTCGGCATCGAATTCGGCCAGGAGGTCCCCCACAGCACGTGCCATTACGTAGCGTCCACACATGGCACCAGCTTGCCACCGCCCGCCACAAACTGTCATCCAACGCCACCGCCGGGCCTTTAACGCCGGGGAATACCGCCGGCCGCGCTACGGTTGACGGTAAGGAAACCTTTCAAGCGACGTTTAGGAGCTCCCTGTGGACTTCACTCCCGAATCCGGCACCATCACCATGTTCTCCACCACCTGGTGCGGCTACTGCAACCGGCTCAAGAAGCAGCTGGATGCGCAGGGCATCGGCTACACGGAAATCAACATCGAAGAGGTGGAAGGCACGGCCGACCTCGTGGAGCAGCTGAACGGCGGCAACCGCACGGTCCCCACGGTGCTGTTCCCGGACGGTTCCGCGGCCACCAACCCGTCGGCCGCCGAGGTCAAGAGCCGCCTGGCTGCCTGACCGTTCCGCGACACGCGGCATCGCCGCAACCCACTGCGGGTCATGCCCCCAGGCTGCTGAATGAGGCAGTTTCCAGGGCGGCATGGCCCGCATAGGTTTCCAGCAGGGCCTGCTCAACGGCTGCCACGTCCAGGCCAGGGACCAGATCGTTGGCGGCGCCGGCGGTGGCAGGATCCCAGTCCAGGCCCAGCGCAGCATAGGTGTCGGTAAGGACCTTGCGGATGGGGGCGGAATCCTCCACCACAATGACGGAGCTGAAGAGCCAGCCGCCGGAGACCACCCGCTGCGCTGTACCCACCAGTTTCACCCGCCGGGAGTTCTCCGCCGGGTCCGTTCCATGCACGCTGAATTCGCCGGGACAGTACTCCCCCGGGATTTCCCCCACAGCCGCCTGCACCCCGACGCTCCGCAGCGCCTGCGCAAACAGTTCACCAAAGTAGCCGAACCGGGCTTTGGAACCGGCGACGGCGTCGGCGTCCGGTTCGATATGGTCAACCACCAGGGTGCCCTGATGGTATGCGGCAGCGCGGCCGCCTGCCCGCCGGACCAGGGGTTCGAAGCCGTTGTCCCTGCAGGCCTGCGCTGCCGCGTCGAAGCCTGGCAGGCGGGTGTCCCGCTGCCCGAACGCAACGGTGGGAGCGGGGCGGTACAGCCGCAGGGTGGGGCCAATGCCGCCGCCCCTGGCCCGGGCCAACAGCTCCAGGCCGAATTCGAGGTCGCGGCCCGCGCCAAGGGACACGTCCTGCCGCACCACGGTGAGCGTGCGGAGTCCAGTACCGGTGTGGTGCATTGTGGCGAAGCTCCTGGGTTGAGGGCGGACGGACCATCCTTAGGTTACGCCCGACGACGGCAGTGGCCTTAAAGGCCCCGGCGCCCCGCCCACAGGGCGTGCAGCAGGGGAAGGGATGATGTGGCCATCAGCACGTTGCCGAATGCCAGGTCGTCGGCGCGGACGATGGCGCCGGCCACCAGCAGGCCAACGAAAACCACGGCGGAGCCGATCCGCCTTCCCGCCCGTTCCAGCCGTGCTGCCTGCCGCTCCAGGCGCGGAACGGCCACCTGCAGCGATCCCTCTTCAAGCCGGCCGGCCAGGGCATCCAGCCGGCCTGGCAGGCGGAGAGCCACACCGGCGGCGTCCACCGCCTGCCGGGCCACGTCCTGGACAAGGTTGCCGCGCTCATTGCGCAGCAGCTGCGCCGCATAGGGCTCCACCGAGTCCCAGAGGTTGAAGCGTTCATCCAGTGCACTGCACACCCCGGATGTCAGGGACATGGCACGGATGATCAGGAGGAAATTCTCCGGCAGCTGGAACGGCAGCGAGCGGACCACATCCCCGAACTCCACGGCGAAATCGCGGAACTCCCGGGGGTCGACTTCGCGGAGCTCGGCAAAGCCCATGCCGCCGAAGCGGGCAAAAAGCTGAGTCATGGCGCGTTCCAGGCCGATGCTGTCCGCTGAGGGCATCAGGACGCCCACGTCATTGATCGCCGCCACCAGTCCCTTGCCGTCGCGGGCGGCTGCGGCGATCAGCAGCTTCCGGAGTCCGCTGCGCGTGGAGGCAGTAACCTCGCCCATCATGCCGAAGTCGATGAACGTCAGTTTCCAGGGAAGTCCGCCTGTGCCCGCAGGGGCCGGGGTGACGAAAATGTTCCCCGGGTGCGGGTCGGCGTGGAAGAAGCCGTTGGTGAACAGCTGGTCGAACATGATCGCGGCGAAGACCGGGGCAACCGCGGCGGGGTCGATGCCGGCAGCCCGGAGTGCGCGGACATCGGTGATCTTGATCGCCGTAACGTCCTCGAGTGTCAGCACACGGCGGGTTGTCCGCTCCCAGACAACTTCCGGTACAGCCACCCGGTCATCACCGGCAAAATCGGCCGCGAAGCGCTCGGCGTTGACGGCCTCGTGCAGGTAGTCAATCTCCTGCAGGCTGATCTGTGCGAATTCCTCCACCAGGGCGCGCATGTCGGCGCGGCGGGAGACAAGCCGGATGTGGCTGAGCCAGCCGGCCACCTTCCGCAGCGCGGCCAGGTCGACGTCGACAATGGCACCGATGCCGGGACGTTGCACCTTCAGGACCACGGCATCCAGGCCCGTGTCCCCGGCGTCCAGGGGGCTCAGTCGCGCCCGGTGGGCCTGGCCCAGCGAAGCGGCTGCAATCGGCGACTCGTCCACCGAGGCGAATACCCGGTCCGGGGGCGCGCCCAGTTCCCTTCCCGCCAGGGCAGCGATTCCCGGGAAGGCTACCGGCGGCACTTCATCCTGCAGCCCTTCGAGCTCCTTCGTGATCTCCGGAGGCAGGACGTCAAGCCTGGAGGACAGGAACTGGCCCACCTTGATCATCAGGCCGCCGAGCTCCACGGCCAGGTCATGGAACCGCCGGGCAAAGCGCTGCATCCGCCGGGAACGCGTCCGGGCGGCGACCCCGCCAAGACCGATCCGCGGCAGGAACAGCTCGAACCACCACGTGGCTGCAAGGTTCGCGGCGGCGAAGCGCAGGATCCGCCGGTAGCGCCCGCGGTGCTCCCGTACCGCCGGTGGCGGGTCCGCCCTGGCATGGACGATCGAGGACACCCCTTCAGTCCTGGGCGAGGATGGAGTAGAGCCGCCGGCGGGCCTCGTCCAATACCGCCACTGCCTGCTGCACCTGTTCGGGTGAGCCTGTCCGGCCTACCTGCGCAGCCGCCTGCGCCAGTTCAATCCCGGCCTTGGGGAGGGACCCGATCCCGCCGCCGCCCATGGCAGCCGCGGGGTCCCAAGGCGCAGATCCATGCTGGGCCGCCACCTCCTCGCGGCCGGCCTCGGTCAACGAGTAGATCTTCCGCCCGTTGGATTCCTCGGCGCTGATGGATCCTTCATCGGCCAGCAGCTGCAGGGTGGGATAGACGGAACCTGCGCTCGGCTTCCAGCTGCCGCCGCTGCGCTCCTCGATCTCCCGGATGATCTGGTAGCCGTGCATCGGCCGTTCCGCGAGGAGGGCCAGCACCGCTGCCCGCACCTCGCCTTTCCCGGCACGGGTTCCAACCCGCTTTTCAAACCGGGAGCGCAGCTCCTCCACGGCCTGCCACATGCCGTCCAGGTTGTTCCCGCCGAATCCCCCCACAGGGTGTGAAGCACGCATGATGAACTCCTTTGCCGATCGCGAACGATATACAACGATACTCAGCGATATATGCCGTGCGCCATAGCCGGGGACAAAGGCACAGACGGCGGCAGTGGCAGGATCTGCGAATCAGGATTCAGCCAGCGTCAGGACTTGCGCAGCGTCAGGATCTGTTCAGCCCGCCCGAATGGGCCCTGCCGGTCGTGCAGGACGGTGGACGTGAGACCGATTCCGTCGCGGCCAAACGACACCGCGTTGTCCAGTCCCAGCCATTCGCCCTCCGGCCGGCGGTACATGTGGATCTGCAGGTCCAGGTTGGGGAACGAGTAGCTGTCCTTGCCCGGCGGCACGCGGGCGGCGATGCCGTTCGCGGTGTCCACGAGGCCCATGAGCCGCGCGAAGTCCCCGCTGTCGGCACGGTCGGTGAGGGGGTGGTCGGTGCGGAGCCACACTTTTCCGGCCCCCGGACGGTGCCCCTCGGCCACCCGCATCTCAAGGGACCGGATGTAGCCTCCCGGCCATACGGCGGCGCCATCGTAAGGCTTGCATTCGTCAGGGCCGGGTATTGCAGCATCCTCGATGGCGGCCACCTCCGCGGTGTCACTGGTCTGCAGCCGCCACCCCGTGGCGCGGATCGCGGTGCGGCCCCCCGCCACCAGCTCCGCCTGCACCAGCTCGATGGTCCTGCCGGGGCGCAGCGTGGTGGTGTCGATACGGAACTCGCCGCCCGGGATCAGCCCAAGGATTTCATAGCTGATCCGGCCCATCCGCATTTCCTCACGCGGCTGGTGCCGTTCCAGCACATCTGCCATGAGCCCCGAAGCGGGAGCCATGTGCTGTTCGTGGACGTTCCAGGCACCCTGGGCATGGATGGTGGACCGGAACCGGCCATCGCCGAGTTCCTGGTAGTAGAAATTGCCTTCGGCGAGCTCGGGCAGGTCTGCAGTCAAGGCTGGCCCCTTACGGAAAGTCAGTGAATTGCCAGTAACTCTATCCCGAGCCGGCCGTGGAGGACGCGCTGCAGCAGGCAACGAAATGTTGGAGGGTGCGGCGGGCAATCGGACTAGAGTAAGGAACTGGTCCTGTCAGCAACCCTCAAAAGAGGTTCCATGCGCGTCATCAGCTACAACCTCCGCAAGCACAAGGCCAGCGGCGAGCTTCTCGCCCTGGCCAGGAACCATGACATCGATGCTCTCTGTCTCCAGGAAGTGGATTCCAGCGACCTTCCGGAGACCCTTGGCCCCCTGCATTTGGCAGATGTCACCAAGGGCAACCGGCTGGGGCTTGCCATCTATTACCGGACCAGCCGCTTCACCGCACTGGACACGCAATCCTTTGCCTTGAAGAAATCCATGCATGACCGGGTCCTGGCCCCGGCCCATGAGCGCCTCATTGGAACGCGGGTCATGGACAACGAAACCCAGCATGAACTGGTGATCGGCTCATTCCACGCAGCCCCGCTGACGGCCTCAAACTCGCTGCGCAGGAAGCAGATCCATGCAGCGCATGCCGAACTGCTGAGCATGGGCAAGGGCCTGATGACGCTGATGGTGGGCGACTTCAACTACCCGTTCTTCACCAAGAACCTGGACATGCACATGAAGAACTCGGGGTATGCCCTCTCGCTGAGCAACAGGCGGACCTACACCCGGTACAAGGTGTTCAAGGGCCATTTCGACTTCGCCACGTCACTTGGCCTGGATATCGCCAGCGTGGAAACCCTGCCGCGCGGCAACTCCGACCACCTGCCCATCCTCGTGACCGCGGAGTACGGCGAGGGCTACTAGCCCGGAACGCAGTCTCCGGAGGACGCACAGGCTTGGCGCGGGTACTCACGGCGTCGGTAACCGGTAAATGCGTGCGTCGGTGTTGGTAAACACGAGCTCCACGCCGTCCTGGGCCTTCAGCCAGTCTTCCAGTTCTGCATAGTTGCCCGGTGTGCTCTGGCCTTGGAGCTCAAGGCTTGCCTCCGTTGACCGCATGAGCAGCACGAAGCCACCCGCAGGGTTGTGGCGGGCGTAGTTGTAGAAGATTGGGCCGCACGTCGCCGCTGACAGGTCCCGCCGGCACAACTCGTCCATGGTGCGGTACCGGTGTTCCAGGTAGGCGTCGCTTCGCCACGGCGTGGGGTGGGCCGCGGAAATGATCGCCGCACCATGAGGCGCGAGCCGCTCGACTTCGGCGACGGCGGCCGTCTCGCTGTCAGTGAATATGTCGAACTTTGTGTTCCCGAACCTGCTGGTCTCGATCAGGACGGACAGCAGCAGGAAGGCGGGAATGAGGCCCATCACGGCCAGGAACGGAATGCGTATGGCGCCGTCCTTTGGCAGCAGGACCGAAGAGGCCTGCAGGGCGATGAAGGGCAGCGCGAACAACGAGACGCGGATGAGCATTTCTCCGCCGTATGACTGCATCGGGAAGAGCAGCAGCGGCGTGAGGGCAAGGAGGACCACCCGGATGTCGAGCCGCTTTCTGCGCCAGTCGCGTACCGCCCCTGCCGCGGCAAGGGCCCACAGGACGACGGTCAGGATCATCCGGACCTTCACCACGAGCGAGTGGCCCGGCGTCCCGGTCACGCGGTCGACCACGTTCGCCGCAATCGCACCCTGGAATCCTGCGTCCTCAAGGGGCGGATGTCCGATGAGATAGGCACTGGCGGGGTAAACCAGCCAGAGCGCAAGCACCACGGCCGTGATCAGGGGCAGCCGGGTGGTCCAGACACGTCCGCTGAGGCTGAGCGCGGTCATGGCAATGAGCATCATGAAGGGCGTCAGCTGGTGGCTTGCACAGATGACCGTGACAAGCAGGAGGGCGACGACGAATGCGCACACCCGGTGCTGTGGCCGGTGTTCCCGGGGCGACCTCCCCCGCCACCAAAGCGCCAGATCAGCGGGCCGGAAGCCGCGGAACGTACCGGGGTGTGCCGCCAACGGGCCCACGAGCAGGGCGATCACGACGAGGTACAGGAAGAAGGCGAAGGCCTGGGGAGACAGGTAGTCCTGGTCCTGCCAGTTACCGAGGCAGAAAAGCCAGAGCACAAGCCAGAGCCGCCGCGGATCAGCCGTCAGGGACCGTGTCAGAACTCCCAGGGCGGCGAGCCACAAACCTACGTCAAGCACCGGAGCCCACAGGG
Organism: Arthrobacter sp. SLBN-122; assembly: GCF_006715165.1. Classification (NCBI taxonomy): domain Bacteria; kingdom Bacillati; phylum Actinomycetota; class Actinomycetes; order Micrococcales; family Micrococcaceae; genus Arthrobacter; species Arthrobacter sp. SLBN-122. The sequence goes on from NZ_VFMS01000001.1 coordinate 4,237,239, forward strand.
CTATGCTCACCGGTTCGAGCCCTGTTGCCTTGATGACCGTGGCCAGGAGGGCAAAGAATCCAGGCCAGTTGAAATACGCGTCGATGTCCGGATCGATCACCTTTGTGCTCGAAAGCGCGTCGGCAATCCCAAGATGCCGGAAGGCTACTTCGCCCCGGGGTATATCTGTGACAAACGCTGCGGTCCCAAACAGCTCCACCACAAGAACCGCGAGGAGCCACAGCATGACCGGCCGGCTCGCCGGGCCCCGGGCATCCCCCCGCAACGCCATGACGAAGGTGATGTTAAGAAGTGCAAGCCCTGCCCAGTACGGGTAGGGCAGTACGGCGACGAGGCCGAGATCGCTTTCGACGGGCACGGACACGGTGGAAGCCGTCCCCGCGGTGAGCACCAACGACACGGCGCCTGCCAGTGCGAACCCCAGGTCGCGGGGCCTCACGACTCCGTCGTTGCGGTCGCGTTCATCAACTGCGCCGGCTATTGTGTCTTCTGCCTGCGGCACCGGAACACGCCCGCCATCCTGGGCCCGGCTCCCCCGGAACCGGGCGAAGGCACTACCGGCAGAGCGAGGCACCATGGTCCTCACGCCGCCCGCGTACCGGGGCTCCTGGTCTTGAAGTTGCACTGCGTGACAGGGGAGGAACAGACAACTGGCTCACCAACCTTGCTTCATTGCACGGATCCATGTTCAGCCAAAGGGACATGGCCCTAAAATGCGAAACGTCAAGCTGCTGCGGTGGGATTGTGGAGTCACCTGCCCGGCAATTCAGCAGCCTCGACCCCGCCGTTGCATGGAGCATACGGCCTGGGCATACCGGAAGCACCCGTAATGTGTACCTAATTTCGCCCCCAACCTAACCTGGATCAAGGGGGTACCGGCGGAGGAAAGCGGACGCTGCCCGGGAAGACGCTGCCTGGGACGACGCTGCCGGCCTACCAGGACGCGTCGGTATCCAGCCTCGCCAGCAGGTCCGGCCAGGAAGCCGCAAATCCGGGGTGCAGCTCCAGGGAGTCCACCTCGGCCACCGGGATCCACAGCAGGGCGATGCTTTCAGGATCGCTGATGACGGGTTCGAAGGATTCCCGCACCCGCACTACCACCGTGGTGTAGGACCAGTAGCCGTGGTCCAGCACCGAGGTGAACAGCACCTCCACGCTTTCGGACGGGACGGCAGCCTCCTCGTAGGCTTCGCGGAGGGCGCCGTCCACCGGCTCCTCGCCCTCGTGCAGTGCCCCGCCCGGCAGTCCCCAGGTTCCACCGTTGTGGCTCCAGACGGCACGGTGCTGCAGCAGCACGCCTTTTGCGGGGTCGTAGGCCAGGACGCCGGCTGCGCCGAACCTGCCCCAGTACCTGCCGCGCTCCCCTTCCACCCAGGCATCGCCCGGGTCGCGGGGACCCGTGCGGGGCGGCGGAGTGGAGGACGTGCTGGCGGACGGGAAGAAATCCATTGCTCCAGTCTGACAGGTGAGGCAAGGACAGGTGAAGAGAAGCACCGGCAGGTGTACGCCGGACCGTCAGGTCTTGTGCCCGTGGTCGACGGCGAAATCGCCGCCGGGGTACATGACCGTTTCGTGCCCGTCGTCGAAGCGGACAACGTAGGGTGGGCTGCCCCCCTCGCCACGGACTTCCAGGATCACCCCGTGCCGGTCCGAGGACCCCACGGTCCTTCCATGCACCACGATGCGGTCGCCTTGGGCTGCCTCCATGGCCATCACCTCCAAGCCCCCAGATTACGACTCATGACCGCACGCGAACAGGGTCCCATGGCAGGATTCCGGTATGGCGTTGAACCTGGTCCTGCTTGCCGATACCCACGTGCCCAAACGCGCCCGGAACCTGCCCGGGCAAGTGTGGGACGCCGTGGACAATGCCGACGTGGTGTTCCACGCCGGCGACTGGGTGGAGGCGGCGCTGCTGGACGAATTCGAGCGCCGCAGCAAGCGGTGCCTGGGTGTTTATGGCAACAATGACGGCCCGGAACTGCGCCGCCGCCTGCCCGAAACCGCCACCGCCACCCTCGGCGGGGTCCGCTTTGCGATGGTCCACGAGACGGGCCCGGCCAAGGGCCGGGAACTGCGGTGCCAGGCGCTCTACCCGGCTGCCGATGTCCTGGTGTTCGGCCACAGCCATATTCCCTGGGACACGGTGTCGCCGAAAGGGCTGCGGCTGCTGAACCCCGGCTCACCCACGGACCGCCGCCGCCAGCCTGCGTGCACCTTCATGCAGGCCACGGTTGACGCCGGGCAGTTGGCGGAGGTGCGGCTGGTGGAAGTTGAGCGCGGCTGAGCAGCCCAGCCGCTTGGCAGGAAACAGAGTCTTGCCTAGGCTAGGAACCGTAAGCATGCTTAGCTTTTTGCCCCCGTCACGGCGCAAACCGCAACCTGCTTCAGTTTCCGGGGCGACGAAACCGCCCGCGTCCGCACGAACAGGAGGACCACCATGACTGACCAGTACACCTTCCGTAATCCCGTGACTGCCTACGAAACAATCTCCCCGCCCAAGCAGCACCAGCCCGAGCCGGGCCTTGATGCCGAACTGGAGCCCAAGGCCGACCTTGGCGAGGAAACCTACCGCGGCACCGGCCGGCTGGAAGGCCGCCGGGCCATCGTGACCGGGGCGGACTCCGGCATCGGGGCTGCGACGGCGATCGCCTTTGCGCGGGAAGGCGCCGACGTCGTCCTTTCCTACCTGCCGCAGGAAGAAGAGGATGCCTCGCGCATCGCCGGAATCATCGAAGCGGCCGGCCGCAAGGCCGTCAAGGTGCCCGGTGACCTCAAGGACTCCGCCGCGTGCCGCGACCTGGTGGACACGGCGCTGGCCGTCCTGGGCGGAGTGGACATCCTGGTCAACAACGCCGGGAAGCAGGTGGCCCAGGAGGACCTGCAGGACATTACCGACGAGCAGTTCGACCACACCCTGAAGACCAACGTCTACGCGATGTTCTGGGTGACCAAGGCCGCCGTGCCGCACATGCCCGCAGGTTCCACGATCATCAACACCACGTCCATCCAGGCCTACAACCCATCCCCCACCCTGGTGGACTACGCCACCACCAAGGCGAGCATCAACAACTTCACCAAGGGCGTGGCCCAGCAGCTGGCACCCAAGGGCATCCGGGTAAACGCTGTGGCTCCCGGTCCGATTTGGACTCCCCTGCAGGTCAGCAGCGGCCAGCCCAAGGAGCAGCTGCCGGAGTTCGGCCAGTCCACGCCGCTGGGCCGTGCCGGCCAGCCTGCCGAGCTGGCCCCCGCCTACGTCTTCCTGGCGTCCCCGGAGTCCAGCTTCGTGGTGGGCGAAACGCTGAACGTCAACGGAGGCAGCCCCACTCCTTAACAGCTCCCCCGGCGGCCCCGGGCGCGGTCAGCCGGCCGCGTCCCGGTCCGCCAGGAGCTCGTCGGTGGCGGGGTCGGGCTCGCCGTTGAAGAACTGGGCAAGGACCGTCTTGAACACTGTTTCTCCGGGTGCCGCCCGGAGAAACAGTGTCATGGAGGAGCGGAGTTTCTTCGCGTCGATGCCGCCAAAAATGTCCTCGGCTGACTGGTCGGCGTGGTTGGCCAGGACCACAGAGCACTCCAGCAGCCGAGGTCCCAGCACCTCGTGGTCAAGGTAGGCCCGGGCTTCAGCCAGTGACGAAATGGCATATTTGCGCGACATGGCGCTCTGCCCCAGCCCGGCAATCTGCGGGAATATGAACCACATCCAGTGCCCGGACTTCCTGCCGACCTGCAGCTCCCCCAACGCCTGCTCATAGGCTCCGCCGGTGTTCTGCGCGGCAACAAAGCGCTCAAGGTCAAACGGCTCATTCATGTGGATCTCCTTGTTTGGCCTGTTGAGAGGTTCAATTTACAGGGTCAATTTCCTTTGACAGGGCACCGGCCGCCGCCCGCAGTTCGGGGTCCGCGTCCTCCCGCCACCGCGCCAGCACCACGCCGGCCCGCTGCCGGTCACGCTCCCCCAGCCCTGCCAGCAGCGGCACGAGGACATCGGAGAGCAGAGGCTCCGTGAGGTCCGCTGCCCGGGCTGAGCGAAGGAAGCCTTCCAGGCGGGTCAGGTCCGAATGCCTGAGCAGGCGCACCTTTGACTGCAGCAGCACGACGGCGGCAAGGCGGCGCTCGAAAACGGGGCGGGATCCAGGCCTTGGCTGCCCCCACAGGGCGGAGGCAAGCATCACGGTTCCATCGTGGTCCAGGTCCTTGAACTTGCGGAGGGCGTCGCGGACCGTGCCGCGGACGGCCCCTATGGAGGAACCGTAGGAGTCCAGCACGCCGCCCAGCCGGTGTCCGACGTCGTCTGCGCGGTACCAGGCGCCCTCGTTCTGCAGGGTCCGGTCAACGAAATCCGCCGCAGCGGACACAACGTCCGCCATGCCCGTCACCGTCCGCGCCCAAAGGAGGCGTGCAGGATGCAAAACGGGGTCCAGGGGCGTGCCTCCAGCCTTCCTTCAGCGATGGGTTCCCCGCAGACGGCGCAGGTTCCGTAGGTTCCCCCGGCCAGCCTTGCCAGGGCCGCTTCGATCTGGTCCAGGCCGGCCGAGCTTTGCTTCAGGAGCGCCGATGCCTGCGAAAGTTCGAAGGCGATCGTGGCGCCCTCCGGATCATGTTCATCGTCGACGTTCGAATCCTGGCGGGCCGAATTCGCCGCGGCGATGTCTGCGCGCAGCGCCGGCAGCAGCGCCACTCGCCGCGCCCGCTCCTCTTCGAGCAGCAGACGGAACCGTTCGAAATCTGGCATGGGGAAAGCCTAGCGCGTCAGTCAGTACCAGTTCAGGGCGATGGAATGGTTCCACGCCCCGCAGGGCGAACCGTAGCGGTCACGGATATAGCCAAGGCCCCATTCGACCTGCGTCCGGTAGCTTGTCAGCCAGTCGCTGCCGGCGCTGGCATACTTGCCCGGCGGCAGCGACTGGGCAATCCCGTAAGCTCCGGACCAGGCGTTGGTGGCGGTGGTCAGCCAGTTGGATTCCTTGGTCCACAGCCGGGCCAGGCACAGGAATTGGTCCTGGCCCCATCCGAAGGCAGCAAGGCGTCCGGACGCGTAGCTTTTCGCCCCGGCCGGATCGTTGACAGCTCCACCGGGAACGGAAGGAACGACGACGGCGGGCGGGCTTGGCAGGGCCGGCGCCGGTGGCGGTGGCGGTGGCGGTGGCGGCGGCGGCGTCCGGAACGGCAGGAGCTGGATTGTTGGCGGGTGCGACCGGTCCCGGATTTGCCGGTGTTGGATCCACCTGGACGGGATTAGCGCCAATGGCAGCTGGGGCGGCGGGCTGCTGGGCGGCAGCGGCTGCCTGGCGGCGGGCCTGCTCCTCCCCGGCGGCGCGCTTGGCCGCCTGGGCCGCCTCGTAGGCCGCCAGCGCTGCCTGGCCTTGGCGATACTCCCCCTCAAGGGCCGCCGTCGTACCCTTCAGGGTGGCAAGCTGGGCAGTCAGCTCGCCACTGTGCTGCTGTTCCCCGGCCACCTGGCGGTTCAATGCGTCCCGGGCGGAACGGGCGGCCTCGGATTTAACCTTCGTCTCCCCGGCCAGGAGTTCCCCCTCGCTCCTGGCAAGCTGTTCCTGTTCCCTGAGCGCAGCGGCAACCTTTCCTGCCGCTGCCGCCTTATTCACCAGCGCAGCAGTCTTATCCCCTACAAGCTTGACCACGTTGAGCCCCTGGGTGCTGTTGGTCCCCAGGGCATCGAGCGCCACCGGGCCAGCTGGTCGTCTGCGCGGGCTGCCTGCGCAGACACCGTCTCCAACTTCGAGGCAGCCACCTGAAGCTCCGCATCCGCCGCAGCGTGGTCGGCGGCAGCCCGAACCGCCGCATCCCCGGCCGCCTCCGACTGCTCCTGGAGACCGCTGAGCAGCCCGTTGATCGCGGTGATCTCCGCGGCCTTTGCCGCTTCGGACGATTGTGCCTGCTGCACCTCTGCCCAGGAGGGGTATCCGCCGGGCGGCCCCACCTCTGCTGCGGCCGGCAGTGCGGTGGCGCCGGCAAGGGCGACAGCCATCAGGCCCGCGAACAGCGGGAACGGCCGTTTTGTAACGAACAGGGGCATAGTTCCGCAGCCTACAGCCGGGTGCGGCGGTGAAGCAGTGGCCTGTAGCCGCATTGTTACCCTTTCGGCGCCATTTGCCGGTTTCCCTGTCTTGTGGGGTCAGCCCTGAGATTCGAGGTACATCAAGACGTTTGCGGAATTGAGAGGAAAACCTCGTATGTTATCCAAATGTGACAATGACCCTGAGAGCGGGTTATGGTCTTTGAGTGTCCCTCTCAGACGGGACATTCCCATCAGTATGCCGAGCCCTGCCGCTGATCATGGGATTCACCGTTTCCAGATGGCAGGGACGGGGGAACCAAGTTTCCACGGCCACTTGTGGCCTTGGGGTTAAGTCGGTAGAGCTCCGCTTGCGGAGCCGCTACCGGCCGGGCATCTCCAGCCCGAACCCGACAGCTCACCCCGCAGGCATGGGAGAGGCGATCAAACGTGTCAAAAAATTCCATTACTGCCCGTCACCGCGCGACTCCGGCCCGCTCCATTGTGCTCGAGGGCCTCGCCGTAACCGCCAAGTCCCAGGCCCGCTCGCTGGGCCGCCCGGCGCTCGCAGTTGCTGCAGCGTCAGGCATTGCATTCGGCGTCGGAGCCCCGGCCCATGCAGGTGTCACCGGTCCGGATACCACTGAGAACACCAGCGTCCAGGCGTACTCGGCACCTGCAGCCCCGGCAGCAGCACCCGCCGCAGCAGGCAACGTCCACACCGTCGTAGCCGGCGACACCATCGGGGCCATCGCGGCCGCCTACGGCGTCAGCCTCAACGACGTCCTGTCCGCCAACGGACTGGGCCTGTCCTCAATCATCTACCCCGGTGACCAGATCCGGATCCCCGGCGCAGGCTACACCGCAGCACCGGCTCCGGCCCCTGCCGCAGCTCCGGTCCAGGCTGCGGCCGCAACCGCACCGGCGAACACCGGCATGAACATGTCCTACGCCTCCGCCACCCCGCTGGCCTCCACCGGCACGGGAACCGGCGCTGCGATCCTGGCATCGGCTTACAGCCAGGTTGGCGTGGGCCAGGACTGCACCGCAATGGTTGAAAAGGCCCTGCGCTCCGTCGGCAAGTCCGTCGGAGACCTGGCCCCCACCCAGTTCTTCCAGTACGGAACCGTTGTCAGCGCCCCCGCCCCCGGTGACCTGATCATCACCTCCGGCCACGTTGGCGTTTACGCCGGCGACGGCCAGGTTGTCAGTGGCGGCGTCAACGGCTACAGCACTGAAGTCCACTCCATCAGCTGGCTCGGCGGCTACTCCGCAGTCCGCGTAGCCTAGTCTCCGCGGCGCTTCGCGGCAGCGAAGCCAGTCACAACAGGAGGGTGGCAGCCGGGTATTCCCGGCCGCCGCCCTCCTGTCGTTTTCCCACTGGCACGAGCCGTCAGGTCCCGCAGAAGGTCATGTAGTTGCCGAATTCTTCAGGGGCACCCTCGGCGTAGCGTTCCAGCCCGGGACGTTCGGTAAAGGGGGCACCGATGGCCTCGAGCAGCTGCTGCAGGGGCGCGAGGTTTCCTTCGGTGGCAGCTGAGAGGGCTTCCTCAACCAGGTGGTTCCGGGGAATGTAGACCGGGTTCACGCTGTCCATCAGTTCCGCATCGGGTTCCATGGCCTGCCACCGCTCCGCCCAGGCGTCGAACGCGGCCAGGTCAAGGACCATGCCGCGGACGGGACGGAGGTCGCCCCGGGCGGCCTTGCCCAGGTTACGGAAGAACAAGGTGTAGTCCACCGGGCCGTCCTTCAGGATGGCGATGGCATCGTCCACCAGGGCTGAGGAGTCCTCGCCGCTTTCCGCGCCGCTTCCCAGGCCCAGCTTGCGTTTCATACCGCCGGACCACGCCTTGCTGTACTGTCCGCGGAACCCGCCGAGCACTTCCACGGCCGGGGCAACCGCCTTTTCCTGGTCCTCGTCGATGAGCGGCAGCATCGCCTCGGCGAGCCGGGCAAGGTTCCATTCGGCAAGCACTGGCTGGTTGGCATAGGCGTAGCGTCCGCTGACGTCGATGGAACTGTAGACGGCGGCGGGATTGAACGCGTCCATGAACGCGCACGGGCCGTAATCGATGGTTTCCCCTGAGATGGTCATGTTGTCCGTATTCATCACACCGTGCACGAATCCCACCAGCATCCACCGGGCCACCAGTTCTGCCTGGGCGGAGACGACGGAGCTGAACAACGCAAGGTAGGGGTTTTCGGCTTCGGCAGCGTGCGGATAGTGCCTGCTGATGGCATGGTCCGCCAGCCGCTTCAGGAGGTCCAGGTTTTCCGTGGCGCGCGCGTACTGGAAGCTGCCAACGCGCAGGTGGCTGCTTGCCACCCGTGCCAGGACGGCACCGGGCAGCATGCCGTCGCGCCGGACCTGCCGGCCGGTTGCCACCACGGCGAGCGAGCGGGTGGTGGGAATGTCCAGGGCGTGCATGGCCTCACTGACCACATATTCACGGAGCATGGGCCCGACGACGGCACGGCCGTCCCCGGCGCGGGCGAAAGGCGTGCGTCCCGAGCCTTTGAGATGGACGTCCAGGAGGCGGCCGCTTTGGTCCGTGACCTCCCCCAGCAGCAGCGCACGTCCGTCACCGAGCAGGGGTGAGTAACCGCCGAACTGGTGCCCTGCATATGCCTGGGCCACCGGAGTGGCGCCAGCGGGTATGTAATTGCCCACCAGGAGCCGTAGCCCTTCGCTGCTGCGGAGGTACTGCGGATCGAGGCCCAGGTCCCGTGCGAGCTTGTCGTTCAGGACCAGAAGCTCGGGACTGGGTGCTTCCTCGGCATGCCAGGGAACGGCGAGTTCGGCCAGTTCCCGTGCGAAACGGCCGTCAAAAGTGACCGTGGATTCAGCTGATGCCGTCATGGTTTAACCCTATCGCCGTAGTTTCGCCTGCCGCTTCCCGGATCTGTTGCCGCCGATGGGGAACGGCAATGCGCTGCAGGTCCTCAGCGGCAATGACCGTGGTTTCCGGAGCCCGGGCCCTTGCCTGCTCCGCGAGGTGGGAGACGTTGTTGCCGTACCGTGCTGAAAAATGCGTGAGCACCAGCGTCCGGGCCTTCCCAGACGCCGCCAGTTCGCCGGCCTGCCCGGCGGTCAGGTGCAGGTATTGCCGGGCCAGGCCGGCGTCGTCGTCACTAAACGTGGACTCCGTGACCAGCAGGTCCGTGCCCGCTGCCAATTCTTCTGCACCGGGACACGGTGCGGTGTCCATGATGAAGGCAAACCGCTGGCCCGGCCTGGGAATGCTCACGTCCTCCATCCGGGCTGTCCCCAGGACCCCCTGCCGCTGGAGCCGGCGGACGTCGGGCCCTTCGATGCCCGCCGCCCGGAGCCGTTCCGGCAGAAAGGTGCGGCCTTCGGGCTCGGTGAGCAGATAACCGTACGTCTCGATGCGGTGCTTCAGGGGCCGGACCTCAAGGCCTTCCGCCACGGGTCCGGCGCCGGAGTGCGGGTGCAGCCGCAGGTCGATGCCGGGAGAGCTGACGGCCACCAGGGCCTGGACCACATCGCCGCCGGACGCCGGATAATGCAGGTGGACCGGGTGCCGCACCCCGTCCAGGGCCATCCTGGAGAGGACTCCGGGCAGGCCGAAGCAATGGTCCCCGTGCACGTGGGTGAGGCAAATCCTGGTGATGCTGCTTGCCGCTGCTCCGGCATGAATCATTTGGCGCTGGGTGCCCTCGCCGGGATCGAAAAGCAGTCCTTCGCCGTCCCAGCGCAGCAGGTAGCCGTTGTGGTTCCTGGTCCGGGTGGGGACCTGTGATGCGGTGCCCAGCACCACGAGTTCACGCACCGCCGTTGTCCGCCGATGGGCCGTGCAGCCCTTTGGCGTAAGCGGCCTGGCCGGCGTGCTGGAGGCAGTCGCCCAGGATACTGACCAGCCGCACCCCGAGGGTGACGGGCGGATCCCAATGCCGGTCAACCACGCGGTCCAGGTCGGAATCATTGATTCCTTCCACCACCTTTGCCGTCTGCCGGTGGACGGCTTCGTAGTACTCCTGCAGCAGTTCCCGGGATGCGCGAACGGCGTCCACCTGTCTGCTGGAATGGCCGTAGCCCGTGTCGCTGTCCGCCAGCGGGAGGCCAAAGCGGGCAACGAATCCCTCTGCCGTCCAAACCTGCTCCAGTCCCGAAGCGGCGGCAACCTGTGCATCTTCCACCCGGCCGATGTGCCAAACCAGCCAAGCGATGGAATTGCCGTGACCTTCGGGGCGGCGCTGCAGCTGCCCCTCATCCAGCCCGTCAAGTACCTGGCCCACGAGGCCGGGGAGACGGCCGAAGGCTTCCAGCAGCAGTTCCTTGGATTGCATCATTCTCCTCCCCGTGGGCCCGGGCCGGCAGGTCCGGCCTTGCTAGCGTTCCAGGTCGTCGGGCTCAAACTGGCTCAGGGGTGAGCCGCCGAAGTTTTCCTCATCGTCGCTGGCGTCTGCTTCCAGGCCTGTGGGGTTTTCGCCGAAATCGACGTCGGCCGCTGCTTCACCCAGGGTGGGAGTGTCCGGCGGCACCTGCTCATCGCCCGAGCGGTACCGCGCCTGGGCACTTTCGTCGCGCAGCGTCTGGTCGCTCAGGAAGTCCTGCTCTTCGCCCGAGACTGCCTCGTCCTGCAGCAACGGGTCTTCCTGCCAGCGGTCCGGGTTGTTTTCGGCTGCCCCGGGGTAGCTGTCCGGTTCCCCCATGACAGGGTCGAGCTCCAGTGACGACGCCGCGCCCGGGGTTTCGTCGAGAAGTATGTCGTCTTCCTGCACAACTTCCAGCTCGTCGTCGGGGAGGTTCTGTTCAGTCATTATGGTGCCTTTCTCTTCAAGTCCGGCGGACAATAGTAAGCATACTGAGGAACTGTGCCGCCTGTGAACCTTCGACGCTCCAGGGCACCTCACCCCAGCCCCCTAAATCATCCATCGATTGCTCCGTAGATGTCGTTTTCAGGCCCCAAAACGACACGTACGGAGCAATCGATGGGGTGCCCGGGGCAAGCAGGGGGCGCTGAACAGCGCTTCCGTGACTTTTGGCCCTAGAGTGCCGGTGGCGGCGGGGCCAGTCTGGAACGGCAGGAAGACCAGTTCACGATGAGCAGGAAGTGCCGCCATGACATCCCGGAAACCCATCGCTGTGGGCACCAACGATTCAGCGCAAAGCCAGGCTGCGATCCTCTGGGCAGCGCGCCGCGCCCACCACGCAGGCCTGCCGCTGGTGATCGTCCACGTGGTCGACGACCGGTGGGTTGCCGAACCTTACCCTTGGTTTGGAACACTCCAGCAGGCCGGTGAGGAACTGCTCAAAACCGCCGCGGGCCGGCTCGAAGGAAGCGTGCCGGTTACCCCGGCCACGCTACTGCTCACCGGAAGTGTGGGCGGGCAGCTGGCCAAGTATTCGAAGAAGACCTCGATGATGGTCATCGGCTCAGGCAGCGGCCACCTCGGCGGCGCCCTCGCGGACCGTGCACTCCAGGTGGCCACCGCAGCCAAGGTCCCCGTCGCCGTTATCGGGACCCAGGACCTGGAAGGCCGGTCCGGTGTGGTGGTAGGCGTGGACGGATCCGCCGAAGCCACGCAGGCTGTCGCCTTTGCCGCCGCCGAAGCAGACCGCGATGGCGACGAACTTACTGTCGTCTATGCCGTCAATGCGCCCGATCCCGTCATCGACGCCGGCCTGACGCCGGCTGTGCTCGCGGACCTCATCGTGGACGAGGAACGGGTTGTGCTTTCTGAAACCGTTGCCGGGCTCAAGGAAGACTACCCGGACCTGACCGTGCACCAGCGGCTCGAAAGCGACAAGGGCGCGGTGGACGCCCTTGTAGAGGCCGCGGCCGGAGCACGGCTGCTGGTGGTGGGCAGCCGCGGCAGGGGCGCCTTCAAGCGGCTGCTGCTCGGTTCCACCGCACATGGCGTGCTCAAGCACCTTCCCTGCCCCACGATCATCACGCGGACTGACGCCGTCCAGGGCACCATCTAGGCCTGGACCGCCTGCCGGTCGTTCTCCCCGTTCCACATATCCGCCAGGAAAGGTCCACATTATGAAGAAGCCCGCCGCCATCATCATGCTGGTCCTCGGGATCCTGATCACCATTCCGGGGCTGGCTGCGCTGGCGGGAGGAGCCGTGGCGTCGGCGGTGGGATCCATCCAGGGGGACGGCTTCCTGACCTCCGGCACATCGCGTTTTTCCGTCAATTCCTTTGCCCTTACCTCTCCACGGGCCGATGCCATTGGCGAGGATGTTCCCGGCAGGCTTCCCTTCGACATCGGCACCCTGCGCCTGCGGGTTAATTCAGTGAGCCCCGACAAACCGGTGTTCATCGGCATCGGCCCGCAGGCCGACGTCGAACAGTACCTGTCAGGTGTGCACCACTCGGAGCTGCTCAACATCCGCCAGCGGCCCTTCCGCGCCGAATACCGCGACGTTCCGGGTGGAAACCCCGCATCACCACCAGCTGACCAGCGCTTTTGGACCGCATCCGTGTCAGGCCCCGGGGAGCAGGAGCTCACCTGGAACATCACCCCGGGCACATGGGAAGTAGTAGTGATGAATGCCGATGCCTCCTCCGGCATCGACGTCCAGGCGCAGGCCGGCTTCCGTTCGGACCTGATCCGGCCGGCAGCCACCGGCCTGCTGGTGGGCGGGCTCATCGCCCTGGTGATCGGTATTCCCCTCATCATCTTCGGCGCTATGGGACTGGGCAGGCATGCCGCGCGGCCGACCGGCGGGCCATCAGCCGGAGGACCAGGGATGGCAGGGCCCGGAATGGCAGGGCCGGGGATGCCGGCGCCGGCGATGTCAGGACCGGGGGTGGCCGGGCCAGGCCAAGTGCCGGGGGCCCAGGTGCCGGCTGGGCAAGTATCAGGAGGGCAAGTATCAGGAGGACAGGGACCAGCACCGGCGCCGTGGGGCCAACCAGGGGCGCAGGCCGCACCGGCAGCACCGGGGGCGCTCCCGCCGCAACCGTTCACCCCGGCCGAAGACCGCCGCAGCTACCCAGCACGGCTGTTCGGCGCCATCGATCCCGGCCTGTCCCGGTGGATGTGGCTGGTCAAGTGGTTCCTGGCTATCCCGCATTTCATCCTTCTCTTCTTCCTCTGGTTCGCGTTTGTCATCACCACCATCGTGGCGGGCTTCGCCATCCTGTTCACCGGCCGGTATCCGAGAGCCCTGTTCGACTTCAATGTCGGCGTCATGCGGTGGAACTGGCGGGTGGCCTTCTACGCCTACGCCGCCGTTGGCACTGACCTCTACCCGCCGTTCACCCTCAAGCGCACCAATTACCCGGCTGACTTCGAGGTGGACTACCCGGAGCGGTTGTCCCGGGGCCTGGTCCTGGTGAAATGGTGGCTCCTGGCGATCCCGCACCTGCTCGTAGTGGCCGCGTTCACCAACACTGCCTGGCGGTGGCGCGCAGACAACAACTACTTTGGAACAACCTATGAACAGAGTGCGGGCCCGTCCCTGCTGGGGCTGCTGGTCCTGATCGCGGCAGTGATCCTGCTGTTCACCGGCCGCTACCAGCGCCCGCTGTTTGATTTCATCCTTGGCGTTGACCGCTGGATCTACCGGGTCCTGGTGTACACCGCGCTGATGCGGGACGAATATCCACCGTTCCGGCTTGACCAGGGGCCCCTCGAACCTGAGTGGCCCGAAGCGGTGGCTCCCGCCGCGGCAGCACCCCAGGCCCCGCCGTCCGCCGGTGAACCGCCCGCCGGCGCGCGGTGAACCGCCCGCCGGCGCGCCATGACCTTCGGCCCTAGCCCCGCCGCGGGGCTGCGGGCATGATGGGCGTGACAGCGAGGGCCGGACGAGGGAGCAGACATGAGCATTGCCGGGGCACCAATTGCCAGGATCGTGGTAGGCGTCGACGGATCGGAGCCTTCCCTGGAGGCGCTCCGCCAGGCCCAGCGGTTTGCCACTCCCCTCGGCGCCAAGGTCCAGGCCATCGCCTGCTGGGAGTACCCGCAGGTGTACTCCGGCTACGTCATGATGGGCATTGAAGGCTTCGAGGAGGGCGCGAAGAAGATCCTGGACGAGGCAATGGAACAGGCCTTCGGTGCCGAACTGCCGGCCAATGCCACCGCAAGCCTTGTCAGGGGCCATCCCCGCGAGGTGCTGATCGACGCAAGCCGCGATGCCGACATGATCGTGGTGGGGCGCCGCGGGCACGGCGGATTCGGCGGACTGCTCCTGGGCTCCGTCAGCTCAGCCGTCGTGGCCCACGCCCACTGCCCCGTGCTGGTGGTCCACACTCCCGAGGGCGGGGCCCACGCCGCCGAGGGTTCCTGACCAGCCGGCGGCGGGGAAAGCTACTGACGTCCAGGGCGGGTGATGGCATTGCCGCTCAGTGAAGCACGACGGCGGACGCTCGCCATAGCGCTCGCCGCCGCCCTGGTGGTCCTTGCCATCGCCCTGGCCCTGTTGCTGCCGGCCCTCACGGCCGGTCCGCCGTCGGCTGCGCCGTCCGCCTCACCGGCGCCGTCTTCCGGACTTCCCAGCCAGTCCGCACTTCCCAGCCCGTCCAGCCCCACGGTCCCGGCCGTTTCGCCTTCCGGCCAGCAGGGCCCACAGGAAACGGAGACGCCTGAAGCCGGCCAGATACCGGTGGAGCCGCCCATCACGGTCCCTCCCGTTCCCGGACCGCAGCCCACGCAGGCTCCGGCCGAACCCACGCCGCCGGAGGAGCCCGCCGCTCCCCCGCAGCCGGCGCCGTTTCCGGACTCCCTCCGCGGCCAGGACCTGACCGTCATCCCCGGGGCGGGGCGTGTGGTTGCCCTCACGTTCGATGCCGGTGCCAACGCTGCGGGACTGCCCAGTATCCTGTCCACGCTCTCCGCCAAAGGCGTTGCCGGCACCTTTTTCCTGACCGGCAACTGGGCTGCCAACAATCCGCAGTCCGTGGCACGCATCGTGGCCGCCGGGCACCGGGTGGCGAACCATTCCATGACCCATCCCGGCTTTACCGGACTGGGCAACGAGCAGATCACCCAACAGGTGCGGGGCGCCGAGCAGACAATCCTCGCAGCAGGGGCTGATCCGAGGCCGCTGTTCCGCTTCCCCTACGGCGAACGGGACGCCCGAACCATCGCGGCGGTGAACTCGCTGGGCTACGTGGCAGTCAGGTGGACCGTTGACACTTTGGGCTGGAAAGGCACCAGTGGAGGTGCCAGCCTCCAGTCAGTGGCCGACCGCGTCCAAGCGGGGCTGCAGCCGGGCGAGATCATCCTCATGCACATCGGGTCCAACCCGGATGACGGCACCACCCTCGACGCCGACGCCCTCCCCCAGGTCATCGACCGCATTGCGGCCGCCGGGTACGGCTTCGCCACCCTCGACGCCCTGCTGGGGCACTGAAAACCCGGCACCATGGCGAAGACCAGGCCCTCCCGGGGCGGGGAAGTGCGTCCCCGGCGGCCGGAACCCGCCACGCGGCGCCGGCCGGAGAATGCCCCTGATCCGGCACACCATGGACTCCCCGTCCATGAAGTGGTCCTGCTGCTGGAAACGGATGCAGCACGGGGCCTGGGCCAGGAAGAGGTAGCGCGCCGGCGCGCCCAGTTCGGCCCGAACGAGCTTCCCCGGTCCAAGGGCGGGGGCATTGCCCGCAAGCTGGGACGGCAATTCAACAACCCGCTGGTCTATGTCCTGCTGGCCGCGGCCGCCGTGACCGTGTTCCTTGGCGAATTCCTGGACGCGGGCGTCATCCTCGCGGTGGTCCTGGTCAACACGGCGATCGGCTTCATCCAGGAAGTCCGGGCAGACGCGGCCCTGGACGCACTGCATTCGCTGGTCCGCACACATGCCGCGGTCACGCGCAGCGGCGAACGGCGGCAGGTTCCCTCCGAGGACCTGGTCCCCGGGGACCTTGTGCTGCTGGAGGCAGGCGACAAGGTGCCGGCTGACCTGCGCCTGGTGCGGCTGTCCGCCTTGCGCGTGGACGAATCCGCGCTCACGGGGGAATCGGACCCCGTGTCCAAGGACGAGGTAATACTGCCGCAGGTCACGCCGGTGGCAGACCGGAGGAACATGCTGTACAGCGGTACCCTGGTGACCGCAGGCACCGGAGCGGGCATCGTCGTCGCCATCGGCGGCGAAACCGAACTTGGCGAAATCCACCGCCTTATGGGGGCGGTCCGGCCGGTGGCCACGCCGCTGACCCTGAAACTGGCACGCTTCAGCTCGACCCTCACCATAGCCATCCTTGCCCTCGCCGCCGTGGCCTTCCTCGCCGGCCTCGCACATGGTGAGCCGCCGGGGCAAATGTTTACTGCCGCCGTCGCGCTGGCCGTCGGAGCCATTCCGGAAGGCCTCCCCGCCGCCGTCACGGTGACGCTTGCCATTGGCGTCCGCCGCATGGCGCGCCGCCGGGCCGTGGTCCGCCGGCTGCCGGTGGTGGAAACGCTGGGCAGCACCACGGTGATCTGTTCTGACAAGACGGGCACCTTCACTGAGAACCAGATGACAGTCCGGGCACTCTGGACGCCCTCGGGCACCTATGACGTGACTGGTTCAGGCTACGGACCTGCGGGAGGCATCACCCCGTCGGCATCCCGGCATCCCGGCGGCACCGACCAGCATGTGACGGCCGCGCCGGAGCATCCGGCGGACGGGGATGCAGCGCTGCAGTGGTCCCTTCTGGGCGGTGCAGCATGCAACGACGCCAAGGTGCACAGGGAGGGATCCACCTGGCAGGTGCGGGGTGACCCCACCGAGGCCGCGATGCTGGTGGCGGCAGGGAAAGGCGGGATGGACGTTGCCGGCTTCCTGGCCGCCAATCCGCGGCAGCAGGAACTGCCGTTCACGTCGGAGCGGCAGTTCATGGCCACCCTGCATGGTTCCACGCTCCCGGAAGGGGGCGGCCTGGTGTTGGTCAAAGGTGCTGTGGAACGGATCCTTGACCTCTGCTCCCATGAAATGGACACGCACGGCGCCAACAGACCCGTCCGCAGGCATGCCGCGCTCAATGCCGCGCACGCGCTCGCAGACAGCGGACTGCGGGTCCTGGCCACCGCCATGATGCGCCTTCCCGCCGAGAGCCGGCCTCTTGCCGGGATCGAATTGCGGGGCCGGATGACCTTGACGGGGCTCCAGGCCATGCACGATCCACCGCGGGAAGCGGCCGCAGCTTCCGTGAAGGCTTGCCAGCGCGCGGGCGTGGCGGTGAAGATGATCACCGGAGACCATGTGCGGACCGCGGTGACGGTGGCGGCAGCGGTGGGCCTGGCCGCCGACCGTGACACCGGGACGGCCCTGACAGGCATGGAGCTGGACGCCATTCCGGCAGATCAGTTTGCCGGCGCGGTGGAGCGGGCAACAGTTTTCGCCCGGGTTTCGCCGGAACAGAAACTCCGCCTTATCGGGGCCCTCCAGTCCCGTGGACACGTGGCCGCCATGACGGGGGACGGCGTCAACGACGCCCCTGCCCTTCGGCAGGCGAATGTGGGCATCGCCATGGGGCGGACCGGAACGGAAGTGGCCAAGGAGGCATCGGACATCGTCCTGACCGATGATGACTTTGCCACCATTGAGGCCGCGGTTGAAGAGGGCCGGAACGTCTTCGACAACCTGACCAAATTCATCGTGTGGACGCTGCCCACCAACATGGCCGAGGGGCTGGTAATCCTCGTGGCCATCCTGCTGGGGGCAACGCTGCCCATCCTGCCCACCCAGATCCTGTGGATCAACATGACCACCGCCGTGGCCCTTGGACTGATGCTCGCCTTTGAGCCGAAGGAACCGGGGTTGATGTCCCGTCCGCCCCGGCCGCCGGGCCGGCCCCTCCTGACGTGGGCCCTGACCGTGCGGATCCTCCTCGTTTCGGCGCTGCTGGTCGCAGGAGCCTGGTGGCTGTTCGAACACGAACTGGCCGTTGGCGCATCCGTTGCCCAGGCCCGCACGTCCGCCGTCAACCTTTTCGTGGCCGTGGAAGTCGCTTACCTCTTCAGCTGCCGGTCCCTGACCCGGCCGGCCTGGCGGATCAGCCCGTTCAGCAACCGCTGGCTCCTTGTCGGCGTCGCGGTCCAGGCCGCCGGCCAAGCAGCCCTGACCTACGCACCGCTGATGAACGGTCTCTTCCACACCGCCCCTATCAGCGGGGAGGCCTGGCTGCGGATCCTTGGCCTCGCCCTGCTTGCCTCCCTGGCCGTCGCCGTGGACAAACGTCTGAGGCGCCGTGGTTTCTAGTGCCTGACACCCGTCCCGGGACGGGACTAATGGCTCTGCCCCCGGCCACCGGGAGCATCCCATACTGAAAGTGGAAGGCGGACGGTTGGCGTCCGCCTCCATTTGACCGGAGGTCGTGAAGTGTACGGCTGGAATGGCGGAATGGGCCTTTGGGGCTATGTCCTGATGAGCATCAGCATGGTGGTGGTCTGGGGAGCAATCATCACCGGCATTGTCCTGCTGGCCCGTTCCCTGCGGGCGCCCTCCCTGAATGCACCCCAGCCCCCGTCGCCCCGAAAGGCAGAGGACGTACTGGCCGAGCGCTTCGCGCGCGGCGAGATCGACGTCGCGGAATACCAGAACAGGCTGGCTGTCCTGCGCGGCCACCCGGGTAGCTGACGTCCGGCTCCCCGCAGGCAATGGACAGTGGGTGCAGCTGTGCCGCTCTCTGAATTTGAAAAACGCGAACTCGAACAGATCGGCCATGGACTGGCTGAGGAGGACCCCGGCTTCGCCGCCCTGCTTGGCCGGGATGCCTTTGCGCTGTCCCAGCGGGCCCGGTTCTGGCGCGGGTTGCTCCTTGTCGCGGCAGGAATCTGCGTCCTGCTGCTTGGCCTGGTGGTCCGTGTTCCCTGGCTGGGCATTGCGGGGTTCGCCATCATGAACGGTGCAGGGTACTGGGCCGTCAAGGACCTGCGCTGGTCGCCCCGGACCACGAAGCGGCAGGTCACCCAAATGGAAGGCAACAACGAATGAACGCTGGACCAGGTAAGGACGCCACGGCCGAGGCTCACGCGCTGCAGGCCGTTGAAGCCCACCATGCGGACATGCTGCGGCAGTTGAACGCGCTGGCGGGACTGCTGACCGAGGCCGTGGAGGCACGGGACCCCGCCGCCGGGCAGGAAACGCGGGCCGCGCTGCTGGACTGGTGCGACAGGCAGCTGGTGCCGCACGCCCTGGCAGAGGAAGGTCCCCTCTACAGCGGTCCGCACGCCATGCCGGAGGCCAGGCTGCTGGTGGACGGAATGCTGGCCGAGCACCAGGTGATAGTGGGCCTGGTCGAGGAGCTCAGGACGGCCGACGGCGTTGCTGCCGCAGTGGCCGCCGGTGCTATCCAGCGGATTTTCGCCCTGCACCTGGACAAGGAAAACCGGCTCTTGATGCCCTTCGTCATCGATTCTACGGAGCTGTCGCTTGCCCGGGCGGTTGAAGGACTCCACGAACTGGTGGGAGAGGGCGCCGCCCACCATCTTGGGCAGGGTCACCACAGCCACTGATTCCCAGGTACTGGTACGACGGCGGCGTGCCGGGTTGATCTGCCAGCGCGCCTGGTGCCGGTCAAGGCGCTGTAGATGCCTGTGACTGCCTCCCGTCGGGATGGCCTGCGTCCGTCTCCTCGGGGGCGTGCACCACCAGCACGGGACAGTGGGCATGGCTTACGCACGCAGAGCTCACCGAGCCAAGAATGAAGCTCCCGTGTCCCCTCCTGCCCACGATCAGCAGGGACGCGTTACGGCTCGCGTCAATCAGCAGCGGGCCTGGTTTACCCCGCACCAGCCGGGCGTGCACAAAGGGCGGCAGCTCCTCGAAGGCGTCCGCCAACGCCTGCTGGAGTACCTCATGGGCGGCAAATTTGAACCCCTCGATACCTACCGCGAGGTACACCCCATAGCCGGCAGGCACGTCCCAGCAGGCCCATGCCTCCACCGTCGCAGACAGGGGCTCCGCCATGGCCCGGGCTACCCGGAGCGCGGCGATGGAGGCGTCGGATCCATCCACCGCAACGATGATCCGGGGATGCGGTCCAGGGGCACTCATGCCTGCTCCATTCACTGTTGTTTGCCACGTTCCCGTGCAGGGGTTCCCTCCTGCGGGCGTCGTCCCAGAATCGCGCAGAACCGGGGGCCGGGGGTAGGGCCAAAAGTCATGACGGGAACAGCACAGGGACTCCGCCTGCCACAGTGCCACCCACCGGCGGACTTAGGTCCCTTCCCGGCATGACGGCCGCTGGGGAACAATGGGGTCAGGCCCTCGGGGGCCGCCCCGCACTGATGCGGGTTTTGAGTCCTGGAGATTTGGGGAGCGTTCTGTGCACATGCATGAAGCTGGGTCTGATGAAGCAGCAGGATCGTCCGGTCAGGTCCGCGTGTTCATCCTCGATGACCACGAACTGGTCCGGCAGGGACTGAAGGACCTGCTGGAGGGCGAAGGGTTCCTGGTTGTGGGCGAAAGCGGATCCGCGGCCGAGGCCACCCGCCGGATTCCGGCCCTGCACCCGGACATCGCCATCCTGGACGGAAGGCTTCCCGACGGCACGGGCATTGAGGTGTGCCGGGATGTGCGTTCCCTCGATCCCCGCCTGCGCTGCCTGATCCTTACCAGTTACGACGACGAACAGGCCCTCCGCGGCGCAGTCCTGGCCGGCGCCTCCGGATACATCCTGAAACAGATCAGGAGCGATGACCTCCTGGCGGGGATCCGCAAAGCGGCTGCGGGCGAATCCCTGTTTGAGCCGGGAGTCGAGCAGCAGATCATCACCGGGCTTTCCACGGTACCCACCGATCCCCGGTTGGAGGGCCTGAGCGCGCAGGAGAAGAAGGTGCTGGCGCTGATCGGCCAGGGGCTGACCAACCGGCAGATCGGCGATGAGCTGTTCCTGGCCGAAAAGACGGTCAAGAACTATGTGTCGTCCATCCTGGCCAAACTGGGCTTCGAGCGCCGGACGCAGGCCGCCGTCTATGTCACCAAAAGCGCAACGGACACTGCCTGACAACCCGGCACCGCCTGGCCTACCCATCAAGCGAGCCGTGCGGACCACGTTACGGACGTGCCGGCACCCGGCACGCTCTCGATGATGCAGCTGCCCTTCAACAATTCCGCGCGGTGGCGCATGTTCGCCAGACCGCTGAGGCGGGAAGGCTCGGCAAAGCCGCGGCCATTGTCGCTGATGAGGAGCTGGACCTGGTCGCCGCCCACGTCAACCAGGACCTCAATGTCCTCAGCGCCGGAATGCCGCAGCGCATTGCTGAGGCCCTCCGAAAGCACGGACAACAGATGGACCGCGACGTCCTCCCGGATCGAGTCCACCGCTCCGTTCAGGGAAACCTTGGGAGTTGTGGCGTAACTGCGGGAATTCTCCCGGACTGCGCGCAGGATCTGGCCCGTCAGCGGTTCCCGTTCCTCGTCGGCGGTACGAAGGGAGTAGATGGTATCCCGCAGCTTGCGGATGGTGTCGTCGAGCTCTGTGGTCACAGCGGCAATGCGTTCATGCGCCACAGGGTCCATTGTGTAGCGGCGCAGGCTCTGGATGCTCAGGCCGGCAGCGAACAGGCGTTGGATCACCAGGTCGTGCAGGTCCCGGGCAATCCTTTCCCGGTCACTGATGAGGAGATTCTGTTCCCGCAGGGCGTTCACGTGCGCCAGGTCCAGGGCCAGGCCGATCCGGCTCCCAAAGATGGCACCGGACTCTGCCTCAGACTGGGTGAAGACCGCCGCTCCCTGCGCACGTGCCAGCAGGAGGACGCCGTTCCCGCTGCCGGCGTGCCCCAGCGAACAGACGAGGACAGAGCCCAGCTTCCCTGCCACCTCGTCGTCGAACACCTGCCGCGGGTCCCTGGCAACGAAAGACCCGCCGTCGGCAATAACGCCGGACACCGCACCTGAGGCCATCAACTCCTGGCCTGCCTGAAGACCTTGCACACCAAGGCATGAACGGCAGCGAAGCGTACCGTCAGCGGCCGGCACAGCCACCACTGCAAGCGCCGAGTCCGATACCTTCAAGGCGGTGTCGGCAACAAGGTCGAGAATGTCCGGGTTCCCCGGATGCGGCGCCATGATCAACCGGCTGCTCAGCTCCATGCCTGCCTCCAGCCATTTCTGCCTGCGGTTGCTGTCTTCAAAAAGGCGGGCGTTCTGGATGGCGACACCGGCCGCGGCTGCCAGGGCAACGGCAAGTTCCTCATCGTCGGTGGTGAAATCCTCGCCACCCTGCTTTTCCGTCAGGTAGAGGTTGCCGAACACCTCGTCGCGGACACGGACGGGGACGCCCAGGAAGGTCCTCATGGGCGGGTGGTTCGCGGGGAAGCCGGAGGCAATGGGGTGCCGCCCGAGGTCGTGGAGCCGCAGGGGCCTTGGCTCGCGGATGAGCAGGCCCAGGACGCCGTGCCCCGTGGGCAGGTCGCCGATGGAATGGATCCCTTCGTCGTCGATGCCAACCGTGATGAAGTGGCTCAGGGTCCGGTCCTCACCGATTACGCCCAAAGCGCCGTACCGTGCGCCAACCAGGGTGCAGGCAGACCGGACAAGGCGGTCCAGCACGGCCTCCAGGCTCAGGTCCTCGGCGAGGGCCACCACTGCGGCCAGCAGGCCATTAATGCGCTCCTGGGTATCCAGCAGCTCATCGCCCCGGGCGGTGAAGTCCCGCAGCGGATCTTCGGCGCTGTCCCGCTTCGGCGGCCGCCAGGGATCCTCAGTGCTCACGTTCCACCTCCTGCGGCAGGGAACCTGCGGCGCTGCAGGTCCGTGTCGCTATCCAAGTGTCCGGAACGGAAGTGCCTGCCCCCGCCCACAAGTCCGTCTTCACCTGAGCATGAAGACATGTCCTGGGATCATTGTAAAAGGGCTCGTCAACAGCCGGCGGGACCTTCTTCCCTATCGGCGGACAATTCCCGGCCCTAGGCTACGGCCATGAATACAGCAGCGGCAGAACCGGAAATCAAAGAACTCGGCGTCCACGATTGCTGGAAATACCTTCGCTCCACGTCCATCTGCAGGATCGCCTTCACTGACGGGGAGGCCTTGGAAAACTACCCCGTGAATTTCGTTCCCAGCAACGGCACCCTGCTCATCCGTACCGGCGAAGGCACAAAGCTTGCCTCCCTGACGGACCGGAAAGCCGTCACGGTTGAGGCTGACGGAATGAACCAGTACGGCACTATCGCCTGGAGCGTCATCCTCAAAGGGCACGCGCTGGTGGTGTCCGACGAAGAGGAAACACGGGACGCGATGGAGGCGGGCCTGTCCCCCTGGCAGCCGGGCCGGAAGAACGTCCTGCTGCGGTTTACGCCGGAGGACATCAGCGGCCGGAAGTTCGTGATTGCGGCGCCCACCCATTGGTGGCCGCCCCGGGAACCCGCCGCCGGTTAGGCCAACGCTGGAAACCGCCGCATGGCACCGCCCACAACCCTTTCCACGTACCCCAAAGGATGGACTCCCATGGCACCTGCCAAGCCAATCGCCGTCGGCATCACTGATACCTCGGCGTCAAACGCCGCCCTGTTGTGGGCGGCAGCCCGGGCCAACAGGCTGAAGTGTCCCCTCGCCGTCGTGAATGTTGTGGACGACCGTTGGATGGCAGCCGAAGTCCTGCCCTACCTCGAGATCCTTCGTGAGTCGGGACTGGCCCTGTTGAAGGAGGCCGGCGAAAAGGCCACCGCTGCCGAACCGGGCCTGCAGGTTACCCTCCAACTGCTCGAAGGAGGTGTGGGTGCGGCGCTGGGTGACTATTCCAGGAATGCTTCCATGCTTGTCCTTGGCACCAGCGGCCACACGCGTGGTGCCCTGACTGACCGTGCCCTCCAGGCAGCAGCCACGGCCGAGTGTCCGGTGGCGGTTGTTGGGGACGGCCAGGAACCTGGCCGCGGCATTGTGGTGGGCGTGGATGGATCACGGGAATCCACCCAGGCGGTGGCCTTTGCCGCCGCCGAAGCTGACGCGCTCGGGGAGGAACTCACCGTCCTTTACGCCTTCACCGGCCCCAGCCGATGGATCGCGGCAGGCCTCCCGCAGAGCAGCTTTGCCACCCATGTAGTGGAGGAAGAGCAGATCGTGCTGTCCGAAACCGAGGCGGGCCTCCGGCAGGACTACCCGGATCTTGTGGTCAACACCGTGATGGAAACCGTCCTGGAGCCGGCGGACGCCCTGATCCGTGCCGCCGCGGGGTCGCGGCTGCTGGTCCTGGGCAGCCGTGGAAAGGGTGGATTTGAAAGGTTCGTCCTGGGATCCACGGCACATGCGGTCCTGACCCAGCCCCCGTGCCCCACCGTCATCACCCGCCTGCACAAGCAGCAGCACCAGGACTGACCGGGGCGGGCTGCCTGGCCGGATGTCAATAACCGGGGAAAACGACGCATCAGTCCCGGGCATGGACTTCGGCCATGCCCGGGAGGGGCTCTCCAGCGCCGAAGTGCGCGGGCGGATGGCGGCGGGCCGCATCAACAGCGTGCCCACGGCAACCAGCCGGAGCGTGGGCGAAATTGTCCAGGCGAACGTGTTCACGCTGTTCAATGGCGTGGTGGGAGGGTGTTTCATCCTGCTGCTGGTCCTTGGCCAGTGGCGTGACGCGCTTTTCGGCCTGTCCGCTGTCAGCAATTCGCTGATCGGCATCGTCCAGGAGTACCGGGCCAAGCTTTCCCTTGACCGGCTGGCCATCCTGCAGGCGGCCAGGAACACCGTGATCAGGAACGGGGCCAGGGAGCTCATCTCCTCGGAGGACCTGGTTCCGGACGACCTCGTGGTGCTCAATGCCGGAGACCAGGTCATGGCGGATCTGGTGCTTCTCGACGGAGGCGGGCTTGAGGTGGATGAGTCCCTGCTGACGGGCGAATCCGAGCCCGTGCCCAAACAGGGCGGCGCGGTGCTGCTGTCCGGATCGCTGATCCTCGCAGGCAACGGCCGGGCCGCCGTGCTCCGGGTGGGGCCGGAGACCTTCGCGTACCGGCTGGCAGCCGAGGCGCGGCGCTTCTCCTTGGTCACATCCGAAATCCGCAGGGGCCTGGAGAAGGTGTTCACCGTGATCACCTGGCTGCTCCTGCCAACCGCCCTGCTGCTCACGAATGCCCAGATGCAGGACCAGGGCGGATGGGCCGGCGCCATGGGATCGGGACGGTGGATACCGGCCGTCGTGGGAGCCGTGGCGGGAATCATGGCGATGATTCCGCTTGGCCTGCTGCTGATGACCAGCGTGGCTTTTGCCGTGGGCGGCCTCCGCCTTGCCCGCCGGAAGGTCCTGATCCAGGAACTCGCTGCCGTGGAAGTACTGGCGCGGGTGGATGTCCTCTGCCTGGATAAGACCGGCACCCTGTCCTCCGGCGCCATCGTATTCGATGCCATCCACGACGTCGGAACCGCGCGCACGGCCGGGTGGCGGCAGGCGCTGGAATGGTTCGGTGCCCACGCGGATGCCAGCAGTACCGCCGCGGCGATCGGGGCGGCCTTCCCCGTGCAGGAACCCCTCCGGGAGGATGGGTCAGTTCCTTTTTCCTCTGCACGGAAGTGGAGTTCGGTGACGTTCGCGCCGGAATCCGCTGCTTCCGGCGCCTGGATCCTCGGAGCTCCCGATTCCGTACTCGCCTCCCCCGGCTGTGCCGATGCACACGGAAAGGCGGCAGCCCTCGCCTCCAGCGGCCTCCGGACGCTGGTCCTGGCGCACCTGCCGGCACCAATGCCGCCGGATGCCGCAGAGGCAGGCCTGCCTCCCGGGCTGGTGCCGGTCCTGCTGCTGACCTTCCGCGAGAGCATTCGGGGTGACGCCGCCGCGACGCTCGACTACTTCCGCCGGCAAGGGGTCACCGTCAAGATCATTTCCGGTGACGATCCCCGGACCGTAACAGCCCTTGCCCGGGAAGTGGGCTTTGGAGGCGGAGTTGCCTATGACAGCAGGGTGCTTCCCGAAGATCCGGTCCTGCTGGAGGAAACGGTGGAGTCCCACAGCCTCTTTGGAAGTGTGACGCCGTCCCAGAAGCGGGACCTGATCCAGGCGCTGAAACGGCGGGGTCACACCGTGGCCATGACGGGGGACGGAGTGAACGATGTCCTGGCGCTCAAGGAGGCGGACCTGGGCATCGCCATGGATTCGGCATCACCCGCAACCAAGGCCGTGGCCCGCCTGGTCCTCCTGGACGGGCGCTTCGAAAGGCTGCCGACCGTGGTTGACGAGGGCCGCCGGGCCATCAGCAACATCGAACGCGTCTCCCTGGTCTTCCTGAGCAAGACTGTCTATGCCACGGTCATCTCGGTGGTCACCGGCATTCTGTTGCTGGCCTTTCCGTTCCTGCCGCGCCAGCTCTCCGCACTGGATGGACTGACCATCGGCCTGCCGGCGTTTTTCCTGGCCCTGCAGCCCGGTGGCCAGCGTTATGCCCCCGGGTTCCTGCGGCGTTCCCTCGCCTTCGCGGTCCCGTCCGGCATCATCACCGCCCTGTGTGTCCTGGCGGTCAGCGCGTATGGGCAGTTGTGGGGCGGGCACACCCTTCAGTCCGCGCAGTCTGCGGCCACCATGACCCTGGGACTGGTGGCCGCATGGATCCTGGTGATGGCGTCACGGCCCCTCAACCGGGTAAAGGCGTTGATCCTTGCCGGGATGTACGCGGGACTGGTCCTGTTGTTCACCGTTCCTTTGACGCAGGATTTTTTCCGGGTGGAGTGGCCTCCCGCCGGCCTGCTGGGTGTGTCCGTTGCAGCAGCCGCGGCCGGGTGCGGGGCCATCGAACTGGTGGGCCGCTTGACCCACCGGCCGCCGGCCTCATCGGGCGAACCCGGACTGGGACCTTTGACTCTGGAACCGGATCCAGGGGAAGGCGATGGTGGAATTGCCGGGCAAAGCGATGGTCCGGCATCCAGATGAGCAGGAGGCAACAATGACTGACCTGATGAAATGGTTTGAGAACCGCCGCTCCCCCATGGATGTCATCGAACGGCTTTTCGAAGGTGACGTGGGGTCTTCCGCCATCCGGGTTGAAGAGATGGTGGACGGCAACACCCTCGTGGTGCGGGCTGAGCTGCCCGGCGTGGACCCGGAAAAGGACGTGGACGTGACGGTCACGGACGGCGTCCTGACCATCAAGGGCGAGCGGCAGGAAAAGAAGGAGCACAAGGACAAGGACAGCTACCGGTCCGAGTTCCGCTACGGTTCCTTCGTCCGGCGGATTCCCCTGCCCAGCGGAGTGCAGCAGGACGACGTCACGGCTTCATACAAGGACGGCGTCCTTGAAGTGCGGGCCCCGATTCCGGAGCAGGGGCAGGGCACCGGGCCGTCCAAAATCCCCGTCACCAGGGGCTGAGAACATTTAACGTACGACGCCGGCGCCTGGCCCTGCGAGGGCCAGTCGCTTTATTGCCCCGTGGCCAGGGCTGCAGCCAAGGCTGCTTCCGCTGCCGCGATAACCGGAAGTGTCCGCACGTAGGTATCCGGATTCAGGGACACCGAATCGATCCCCTGGCCCACCAGGAACTCTGCGAGGTCGGGGTGGTTGCTGGGCCCCTGTCCGCAGATTCCGATTTTAATGCCGGCAGCATGGGCCTTGGTGATGGCCTCGGCAATCATGGACTTCACCGCCGGGTCCCGCTCGTCGAACAGACCGGCAAGTTCCTCCGAGTCGCGGTCCACCCCCAGCACCAGCTGGGTGAGGTCGTTGGAACCGATGGAGAACCCGTCAAAGTGTTTGGCAAACTCGCCGGCCAGGACCACGTTGGAAGGGATCTCGCACATCATGTAGAGCTGCAGCCCTTCATGGCCCCTGACCAGTCCGTGCTCTGCCATCGCCTGGATGACCTGGTCCGCTTCCCGCACAGTGCGGCAGAAGGGGACCATGACGATCACGTTGGCGAATCCAACCTTTTCCCGCACGCGTTTGAGGGCTTTGCACTCCAGCGCGAATCCTTCACGGTAGTGGCTGCTGTAGTAGCGTGAAGCGCCGCGGAAACCCAGCATGGGGTTTTCCTCGGGACGCTCGAAGGCGCTGCCGCCGACCAGGTGGCTGTATTCGTTGCTCTTGAAGTCGCTGAGCCGGACAATCACCGGTTTGGGATGGAACGGGGCGGCGATCTTGGCGATCCCCGTGGCCAGCACGTCGATAAAGTACTCCTGCGGGTCCTGGTAGCCGCTGGTGAGCTGTCGGATGACCGCCGCCTCCTCCGGATCCGCCACCTTCTCAGGATGGACCAGGGCCATGGGGTGGATGCGGATCAGGTTGTTGATGATGAACTCCATGCGTGCCAGGCCAACACCCGCCGCGGGCAGCCGCCACCACTTGAACGCGGCTGCCGGGCTGGCGATGTTGATCATCACATCGGTGCGGGTGGCCGGCAGGGCGTGCATGTCCACGTCTTCCACCGTGAACTCCAGCAGCCCCTCATAGACGCGGCCCTCCTCACCTTCCGCGCAGGACAAGGTGACCTGGCCGCCGTCGAACAGGACCTCCGTGGCGTTGCGCGTGCCCACGACGGCGGGTACGCCCAGTTCCCGGCTCACAATGGCTGCGTGGCTGGTAGGGCCGCCGTGGTCGGTGATGATGCCTGCGGCCCGCTTCATGATGGGCACCCAGTCCGGATCCGTCATCCGGGTGACCAGCACGGAGCCATCAACGAAGGACTCGATGTCCTTGGCATCCCGGACCACGCACGCCCGGCCCCGGGCTATGGAATCACCGATGGCGGCACCAGTGACCAGGACCCGCCCGGGCTGTGCCAGGTGGTAGGTGCGGAACGTGGAGGCGCTCCGGCGGGCCTGCACCGTTTCCGGCCTCGCCTGCACCATGAACAGTTCCCCCGTGACGCCGTCCTTGGCCCACTCCATATCCATTGGCCGCCCGTAGTGCTCCTCCACGGCCACCGCCCAGCGGGCCAGCAGGACCACCTCGGGGTCCTCCAGCACCAGCGAGCGCTGCTCACGGTCCGTAGTCTCAACGGTCCTGGTCCTGGCATCCCCGCCGTGGCTGTACACCATTTTGCGTTCCTTGGCCCCGAGCTGGCGTTCGATGACGGGGCTGAAACGCTGGTCTGCCAGGAGCGGCTTGAACACCTGGTATTTGTCCGGGTTGATGGTTCCCTGGACCACGGTTTCGCCCAGCCCCCATGCAGCGCTGATGACCACCACGCCGGGAAAGCCGGACTCGGTGTCAATCGAGAACATCACCCCTGACGCGCCCAGATCCGAGCGGACCATCCGCTGAACGCCGACGGACAGGGCAACGTCCAGGTGGTCGTAGCCTTTTATCTCGCGGTAGCTGATGGCTCGGTCCGTGAACAGGGAGGCGTAACAGCGCCGGCACGCTTCAAGGACCGCGCGGGCGCCGGCCACATTCAGGAAGGTTTCCTGCTGCCCCGCGAAACTGGCGTCGGGCAGGTCTTCGGCCGTTGCGCTGCTGCGCACCGCAACGGCAACCTCTGCCTGTCCGGCCCGGTGGCACAGTGCCCGGTAGTGTTCCTGGATGTCAGCGGCGATGCTTTCCGGGAACGTGGCCTGCAGGAACAGTTCCCGGATCGCCGCCCCTGCCTGGCGCAGCGTCAGGGTCCCGGCGCGCTGTTCCCCGATGTGCTTTCTGATCCGCGGCTCAAGGTCATTGGCGGCAACAAATGCGCGGTAGGCAGCGGCCGTCGTGGCAAATCCTTCGGGAACCCTGACTCCTGCCGATTGCAGGGCACGGCTCAGCTCCCCCAGGGAAGCGTTCTTTCCTCCCACCGAGGGGATGTCCGCGATCCCCGTGTCCTGGATCCACTTGACGTTGATGTCAGTAAGGGAGGTTTCTGCGGCGGCACTCATGGCTCGATTCTTTCCTCCGGCCGGCGGGGCAGGCAGAGTCTTTGGTCCTAGCCGCGGCGCAGCCGGCCGCGGACCGCTTTGTGGATCCAGTCCGCAAGCAGGACGGCGGGAGCAGCGAGCAGCGCAAGAACCAGGCCCATTGGGGTCGGCGGTGCCTGGCCCAGCAATGCGGCGAGGTATGGCACGAACAGGCACACTGCCAGGACGGCCAGTTCAGCCGGCACAGCCCACAACAGCAGCTTGTTCGTGCCCCAGCCCAGCGACCAGGGCGGCAGGGTGGCGCTCCGGCACGCGAACGCGTTCGCAAGCTGTCCCAGAACAACGGCGGTGAATGCGGCACCGGAGGCAGCCATCAGGAGCCCTGCTTCGGGAACCTGACCACGCGTCCAGCCCCCATCGGCCAGGACCGCCGAGAACACGGTCATCTCCATGGCTGCCTCCACGGGCCCCAGGATGCAGAAGACCCGGATGATCAGCCGCCGGTCCATCAGGTGCCGGCGTTCGGGCGGACGGGCCAGGACGTGCCTGCCCGGCGGCTCGGCGCCAAGGGCCAGCGCCGGCAGCAGGTCGGTGCCGATGTCCAGGGCGAGGATTTGCAGGACGCCCAGGGCGAGCGGAAAGTGGCCGCCGGAAAGCGCCCAGATCACGAACGGCGTCAGTTCCGCCACGTTGTCGGTGAGGTGGTACGTGAGGAACCGGTGGATGTTGGCGTAGGTGGCCCTGCCTTGTTCAATGGCCGCCACGATGGTGCCGAAGTGGTCATCGAGGAGGACCAGGTCCGCGGCTTCCCGGGCCACGTCGGTTCCGCTTAACCCCATGGCCACGCCGATGTCCGCTTCGCGAAGGGCCGGGCCGTCGTTGACGCCGTCGCCGGTCATGGCCACCACGTGCCCGCGGGCCTGCAGGGCCTTGGCGACGCGAAGCTTCTGTTCCGGCGATACCCTGCTGACCACGATCCCGTCGCGGTCCAGGAGCGCTCCGAGCATCTGTTCGTCATCCGGAAGGTCTGTGCCCTCCACCACGTGTTCAGGGAATCCGATCAGGCCGATCTGCCGGGCAATCGCAGCGGCGGTGGCCGGGTGGTCGCCGGTGATCATGGCGACTTTCAGGCCTGCCTGCCGGGCAGCCCGGATCACCTCGCTGACATCCGGCCGGGGAGGATCCTGCAATCCGATCAGGCCCAGGAGTTCCATGCCCGTTTCGAGTTCGGCTGCCGGGCTGGTGTCCCTGGCTTCGGGTGTTCCTTCAAGGCTCCGCCGTGCCACGGCAATGACGCGCAGGCCCCGTGTCGCCATGAGCTCCACCTGCTCCTTGACCGCTCCCGGCACGGACTCACACAGCGGAAGGACCGTTTCGGGGGCACCTTTGCAGAACAGCTCAGGACCTGCGAGGGCGGATTCCCTGCGCCGGACGGGGTCGAAGGGCAGCCGGCGCGACGGGGCAGGCCCTGGTCCGGTCCCCGTCAGGCGGCGGGCCAGGGCGTCCAGCGCAGCTTCCATTGGGTCCCCCTGGGCGTGCCACTGACCGTCGTGCAGCTCGGCCCTGCCCTGTGACGCGGTACGGGCTGCGAGCGCTGCCTGGGCCGCCCTTTCCACGCCCCGGCCCTTGATGAGAGCTTCCGGGTCATATCCCTGGCCCGTCACCTGGACTGTCCCGTCCGTGCTGAAGACCTCGACGGCGTTCATCCGGTTCTGCGTCAGGGTCCCTGTTTTGTCGGTGCAGATGAAGGTGGTTGAGCCCAGCGTTTCCACTGCCTCAAGGTTGCGGACCAGCCCATTGCGCGATGCCATGCGTTGGGCGCCCATCGCCAGGGACAGCGTGACCGTGGGCAGGAGCCCTTCCGGAACCAGCGCCACGGCAACGCCAATGGAGAACAGGAAGGAGTCCCGCCATTGAAAGCCCACCAGCAGCGATGCCAGGAAGAAGACCGCCGCTATGCCCAAGGCCATGCCTGCCGTGACGCGGACAATCCGCCGCAGTTCCAGGGACAGCGGTGTGGGGGGTGGAACCGCTCCGCTGGTGAGGACGGCGATCCCGGCCAGTCTCGTGCCCCCGCCGGTGGCGGACACGACGGCCTCCCCATAGCCGTTGACCAGGAAGGTCCCGCCCCACACAGGATCGCCTGCGGCTTTGGGAACGGGCTCGCTTTCGCCCGTCAGCATGGATTCGTCCACGTCGCATGCCGACGCCGACAGCAGATCCATGTCAGCGGGCACACGGTCGCCGGAAGCGAGCAGCACCATGTCCCCGACCACCAGCTCGCTGGCGTGAACCTTGCGCACCTTCCCGTCCCGCCGCACCACCACATCGGCGGGCAGCAGGCTGCGCAGCCTTGCGGCGGCATGCTGGGCGCGTTCCTGCTGGATGTGGGCGAACACCCCGTTGACAATGACGACGACGATGATCGCCACCGCCAGTTGAGGCATGTCCGCGATGAACGCCAGAGCGGCGGCGCACCACAGCATGAGGGCGAAGAAGTGCGTCATCTCCCCCCAGAGCTTCCGCCATTGCGGGACGGTTTTTTCCGCCGGAAGCTGGTTGGGGCCTGCCTGCTTCAGGAGCTGCGCGGCCCGCTCAGAGCTCAGGCCGTCCGCGGTCCTCACACAGCGTCCGCCTCCTGCCCCACCAGGAGCACCGGGCATTTCGAGTGGGCCGCGCATGCCTTGCTGACCGAGCCCATCGACGACTTGAGCAGTCCACCTTCTCCATGCCGTCCGACCACCAGCATCTGGGCCCGTCCGCTCTCCCCCACCAGCACTTTCGCCGGCGGCCCGAACTTGACGGTCACGTCAATGTTTTCCGGCCGTTCTCCGGAGAATGCCCGGCCCAGCGCGTCCTCCACCAGGCGGCCGGCGGCGTCTTCAAGCCTCGCGGTGAACTGCCGGTCCGCCCCTTCGAGGCGGGACATGACCAGGTAGTCCGGCATCCCGATGCAGGAGATGACTTCAAGCCGGGTGCCGAGGCGGGCTGCCAGGGTGCCGGCGTAGCGGAGGGCTGCGGAGGAGTATTCTGAACCATCCACGCCCACGATGACTGGTTTGGCCCCTGTTTCTGCGTTCATGGACACCACGATCCCGGCTGGCGGCTGGGCCGGAAGGGCCAAAAGTCATGCCGGCCGCTGGCTTAGCCCGCGCGTTTCGGATCGGGACGGCCTTGCAGGTCGGCAGCGCTTTTAAGGTCGGCACCCCGCAGCGCCCTCAGGCCGTTGAGGATGGTGGCCAGGTCCACCAGTTCCTGCAACAGGGCCCCGGCGACGGCTGGGATGTAGCCCGTCATGGCGATGGCCATCAGCACCACGCTGAGTCCTATTCCGGTCCAGATACTCACCAGGGCCACCGCCACGGTCCGCTTTCCAATGGCCACGGCCTGGGCCACTTTGGAAAGGTCGTCAAGCATGACCACCACGTCCGCCGATTCGCTGGCCGCGGTGGCCCCCTTGGCGCCCATGGCGATTCCCACATCCGCCGCGGCCAGGACGGGTGCGTCATTCACGCCGTCACCCACCATCAGGACCGGCCGTTCCCGGATGGCGGCCACCGTATCGACCTTGTCTTCAGGAAGGCAGTCAGCCTGGACGTGCCCGATCCCCGCTTCCTCGGCGATGTGTGCCGCCGTAGCGCGGGCATCCCCGGTGAGCAGCATGGTGTTCCGCACGCCGAGGCCGCGCAGCAGGTCAAGGGTATCCACAGCATTGCGGCGCAGTGGATCCTTCATGATCAGCGCCCCGGCGTACTCGCCGTTCACCGCCACATAAACAGCCAATTGGCCGCTCCGGACTGCTGCTTCGCGGAACCCGGTGGACGAACTGCGGACCAGGCCGGCCTTTCCCACCACCACCCGCTGGCCGTCGCAGACAGCTTCCACCCCGTGCGTTGCGCTCTCCGTCGCTTGCTGTACCGGGAGGAGTCCCAGGCCGGCCGACTCTGCCGCTTCGATCACGGAGGCCGCCAGCACGTGGGAAGAGTACTGCTCCGCCGAGGCAGCCAACTGCAGGATTCGTTCGCTGCCCAAGGCCTCACCCGGGCCTGGCGCCACTTGGATGCCATCCAGGACGGGCCGCCCTGACGTGAGCGTTCCGGTCTTGTCAAAGACGGCGGTCCGGGCCTTCGCAAGCTGCTCAAGCGTCCCGGTGTTCTTGATGATGATCCCCTTGTGGGCTGCCTGGCTGGTGCCGGCCAGGAACGCTACGGGGGCAGCGATCAGGAGCGGGCAGGGCGTGGCTACCACCAGGACCTGGGCAAAGCGGAGCGGCTCACCCGAGAGGAACCAGGCGGTCCCGGCCATGGCCAGGGCCAGGAGGGTGAAGGGAACTGCGTAACGGTCAGCGAGCCGGACAACGGGAGCCCGGCTGTTGGATGCCTCCTCCACCAGGGCGATGATGCGGCTGTACTGGGAATCGACTGCGGCGGCCGCGGCCCGCATGCGGATAGCGGCCTCGCCGTTGACCGCACCGCTGAGCAACTGTTCCCCCTTGCTGCGCTCAACGGGCAGGCTCTCACCCGTCAGCGATGACTCATCCAGGGTGGCTGAGCCGGACAGCAGTTCGCCGTCCACAGGTACCAGCTCGGAGGGGCGGACCACCAGGATGTCCCCCGGTGCTACCTCCCCAATGGGAATATCTTCGAGTAACGCAGCCGCTCCCTCCCGGTGGGCGAAGCGGGGTGCCCTGTCCAGCAGCGACCGCAATTCGCGTGCCGCGCGTCCCTGGGCAAAGTTCTCCAGCGCCTCACCCCCGGTCAGCATCAGGATTACCACCAGTGCGGCGAGATATTCACCCACGGCCACCGTGCTGGCAATCGCCGTCAGCGCCAGGAGGTCGATACCCCAGCGTCCCTCCCGCAGGGGCCGGACCATGCCAGGCGCACGCGCCACTACGATGACCGCGGCGTAGGCGGAGGCGAGGACGCGGACCTGCAAGTCCAGGCCGGCCTGGAGCATCACCAGCGTGGCGAGGAGGACGAGGCAGGTCAGTGCGACGACGGGATAACGCCTGAGAAAGCCCCATGCCTTTCCTGCCGGCGACGTGGGGGATGCCCCGTCGTCGAGGTTGCCGGGACTCCCCTTGGTTGCCGCGGGCAGCGCGGCCTGGTTTCTCACTTAGGCCCCCCGGGAAGTAGTCGGCGGTGATCGCACATAAAGCCGAACCTACCCGGCCGCCCGCAGCCGGGCTAGGGCATTAGGCCCCAACCCCCTCCAGGCAAAGCCCTCCAGCAGGCCTTGGGCCCTGCCGTGACTTTTGGCCCTGACACGGCAGCCGGACCAGGAGCATGGTTGAGGGCAACATGCCGCCGACACAGACCGGGAGTTCCACATGAAAGCCGTTGTCCTCTACGACACCGCGTATGGGAACACCAGGACCATTGCGGAGTCGGTGGCATCCGGACTGGGGCAGGGTGCGGCCGCCGTTCCGGTTGAAGGGTTCGATACGGAGACCCTGCGCCCTGGTGACCTGCTCGTCGTCGGCAGTCCCATCAATGGCTGGAAGCCCACCGCCCGGATCACTGAAATGCTGGCAGACCTCGGCCGTCGTAGGCTGACCGGGGTGAAGGCGGCTGCTTTCGATACCAGGGTGAAGCTGTTCATCCACGGTGATGCCGCCGGGAAGATCACCAGGGCTCTTGAGGCGGCAGGTGCCGGCATCATGGGCGAACCCATGGCCTTTTACGTCAAAGGCAGTGAAGGGCCCCTCATGGACGGCGAGGCAGAGCGGGCAGCAGCATGGGCCGCCGGTCTTGCGGCCTCGCTGGGCAACGGCACTGTGTAGGCAGGGCCTTCCACCTTGCAGCAGTTGACGGTGGAGCGGTTCTTCGACGGCGCACCGACGGCCCTAAGGCTTTACCAGGCGGCGGAGCAGATGGCCGCGGAACTGGGTCCGCACGACGTGCGGGTCAGCAAGAGCCAGATCTCCTTTCGCCGGCGCCGCGGCTACGCCTACCTCTGGCGGCCCGGGATGTACGTGAAATCAGCGGTTCCGCTGGTCCTGTCCCTCGCGCTGCCCCGGAACCTGGAGTCGCCGCGGTTCAAGGAAACCGTCCATCCAGCGGCCGGAACCTGGATGCATCACCTGGAGCTCACGGACAGCTCCCAGCTCGATGCCGAGGTCCGCCGCTGGATGCAGGAAGCGTACGACGCCGCGGGCTGACCGCCATTTTCCCGTAGAGTCCTATGGCCCTGTCACGCTGCTGCCCGAAGGGCAAAGCTGATCCAATGAACGAACAGGGCCAGCAGCCGCGGAGAATCCACATCACCGAGCAACCAATCGCCGTGGTCCGCGAACGCGTCCCCATGAACGAACTGACAAACTTCTTCGGCCGTGCCTTTGGCACAGTCATGGCCGCGGTCCAGCAGCAGGGCGCCAGCCCGGCAGGCCCGCCGTTCGCGCTGTACCACGGAATGCCGGATGAGACAGTGGACGTTGAAGCAGGATTTCCCGTGGCCGGGAACTTCCAGGGAACCGCGGAAGTGGCCAGCGGGATGCTTCCTGATGCCGACGCCGTCAAAGCCATCCATACCGGCCCCTATGACAGCCTGGGCACCACCTACGATGCCATTCTTGAGCACATGAAGGCTGGCGGCGCCGCCCCCTCGGAGACCATGTGGGAGTACTACCTGACGGATCCGGAAGCGCAACCCGATCCGGCGACATGGCAAACCAGGGTGGTCTGGCCGGTCGCCTGAGGATGGCCCAAACCTGAGGGAGCGGGCGCCGGAGGGCTATGAGCCCCTGCGCCGGCTGAAGGTCAGGTCCCAGGGCTGGGTGCCATGGCTCGTTTCAGACCATCCATCCCGTGCAATCTCCTGGCGGAGCTGGCCCAGGCTGGCTTCCAGGCCAGGAGCCCACGCCTCTCCTGGTGGTGTCTTGTTCAGGGGTGGTCCGGGAAACGTATCGCTGGCATAGAGGCGGCGTCCATCCTCCGTCCTGCCCACGAAGCGCAACTGCGTGCGTCCGTACTGCGAGCCGAGCGTCGAGAGGATGCGCACCCACCACTTCCGGGACGCGGCGTCCTCCAGCTCTATCCGGAGCCGCTCTTCAGGCCCGGGTTGTGCCGGGTTCGAAGCAGGACCGTCCGGGTGGGCTGGCTGCGGGGCATCTGCGGTCATGTCTTCCTCCGGGGAAACGCGATCATGGGCTAGGTCCCGCAGTCTTCCAAGGATTGGCTCGACGGAACAGGGCCCTTGGTCACTGGGTGCACTGGAGGAGTGGGCCTGTGCTTCGCCCTGGGTCCAAAGGCACTACCCCGCCCGGCAGGCGGATGGAAGAGTCCAGCCATGACAAGGCATTCCCCGTGACCGGCCGGCATCCGCGGGCCGGTCACCCGGCCGGCGGTCCTGCGGTAAGCACCGGGGACCGGCACGGCTGGCAGCTCCTGTATCTGGCCGCGGGTGCGTCCTCGATCGTGTTTGTGCTCCTGCTGATAACTGCCCTGGTACTTGACTTCATGGCTCCGCCGCCCGTGCACGGCGGAGCCGCCACCCTGGAGTTCATCGCCGCCAACAAGCAGGTCTACGTGGCCGAGCAGGTCCTGTGGATCCTGCCGAACATCCTCCCTGTCCTTGTTTTTGCTGCACTTTTCTTGGCTCTCTCGGCCGGTCAGAAGAGCCTTCCCCTGATTGCGCTTGTTTTCGGTGCCCTGCCGTGGGCACTCCTGCTTGCCGTACCGGTAAGCAGCCGGGGTTCACTCAACCTGGTGTACCTCAGCGACCGCTTCACGGCGGCCGGGTCGGATGAAGAACGCAGAGCCTACGCCACGGCCGCCGAAGCCATCATTGCGGAGAACAACACTCCTGCCATCGTTGGTGCCCTCTCTGCCCTCGGCATCCTCCTGATGGGACTGGCGATGCTGAGGGGAAGCACGGGGCTCTTCCCGCGGTACCTGGGATGGCTTGGTGCGGGCACGGGAGCCTTGGGTGTTGTCAGCGAGGTCCTCCGGCACGCTGCACCCGGGTTTTATTGGGGCTACGGCATCCTGCTGTGGGTGTGGTTCATCGCCACAGGAACCGCACTCATCCGGCTGTCCCGCGTGCCAACCTGAAGCCCGGTGCCGGCGTTCAAGGTCTTTGGTCCCTAAAAAGCCCGCTCGTCATTTGAGATGGTGGTTCAGGCCGGATTCACCACGCTGGGGTTGTGCGTCCGGGTTGCGGGGCCGATGTTGGCCGGTATGCAGCCTCATCAACGGGGGCGGGAGCTAGAGGAGAGCAAGGCTTATGGCAGGTAGGTTCGAGTTGTTTGTCGATGAAGATTCACAGATCCGGTTCCGGCTTGTAATGCCGGATGGACACGTACTGGCGGTTTCCGGACAATTCACTGATAAACGCGCGGCGGCCGCGGCCATCGAAGAGGTGCGCGAATGCGCCGGAACCGGGTTGATCCGGGACGTGGTTTCGCCATCGCCCAGCCGGGCCATAGTCCCTGTTCCGCACCCCCGCGACACCGTACGGCGCGGGGTTCGCAGGCTGAACTCCCTCGGCGCCGCTTAGGCACGGACGCCGTGACAACGGGCCTGCAGATCCAGCGGACGGAGGTCCTTGGCGCCGAAGGGCTCGTAAAGAAGTACGGCAACCGCACCGTCGTGGAGGGCGTCTCCTTCCACATCCGTGCCGGTGAAACTTATGGGCTGCTGGGTCCGAACGGTGCCGGCAAAACCACGATCATCTCCATGGTTGCAGGTTTGATTCGTGCTGATGCCGGGTCTATCCGCATCGCCGGCGAAGTGATGGCGCCCTCGAGTATCCGCGCCAGGCGGCACTTCGGCCTGGTCCCCCAGGAGCTGGCGATCTACCCCGATCTCACGGCGAAAGAGAACCTCCGGTTCTTCGGCAGGCTGCAGGGCATGGGCGGGCAGGAGCTCAAGCTGCGCACCGCGGAGGTCCTGGAGCTCATCGGGCTGGCGGACCGGGCGGGTGAGCAAACCAGGAAGTTCTCCGGCGGGATGAAACGCCGGCTGAACATCGGCATCGGCCTCCTTCACCGTCCCACCCTTCTGATCCTGGATGAACCCACTGTCGGCGTGGACCCCCAGTCACGCAATTCCATCCTCGAATCGGTGGAGGTCCTCGCCACCGAAGGAATGGCCGTTCTCTACACCACCCACTACATGGAAGAAGCCGAACGCCTTTGCAACCGGATCGCGATCATCGATGAGGGCCGGATCCAGGCAGAGGGCACCAGGAACGAGCTGGTGGAGCTGACCGGAGGGGTGGACCGCATAGACCTGCGGGGCAGCGGTGACGTTGCCGCTGCGTCCGCAGCGCTCCGCCTCCTCCCCGGTGTGCAGAATGTAGACGCCGGGTCATCCGGCATAATCCTGACCGTCCACAATGGACCCGGCCTGCTCGCCCCCATCGTCGAACGGGCCGGTTCGGCGGGAATGGCCCTGACCGCCGTCGAAATTGTGCGCCCCGACCTCGAATCGGTGTTCCTGCACCTGACCGGCAAAGCGCTCCGGGACTGACATGCGCGGCCTCTGGACCATGGTTGCCAACGACCTGCGGCTGCGGATCCGGGACAAGTCGGTGTTCATCTTTTCCCTCATCGTCCCGTTGGCCCTGATGGGGGTGCTGAATCTTTCCTTCGGCAGCTTCGGAACTGACAGCGTGGAGCTGAAGCCGGCTGTCGTCGTCGCAAATTCCGGCGACGGCGGACAGCTGGGCTCGGCCTTGCTGGAAACCCTCGACACGCTCTCCGTCATGGAGGTGACCATCAGGACGGTTCCTGCCGGCGACGTCAGCCGGGAGACGAAGGATTCCGGCGCGGATCTGGGCATCGTGCTGCCGGCGGATTTTACGACGGCGGTGACCGCCGGCCGTCCAGTTGCCGTGCAGGTGGTGCAAGGCGATGCTGCCCGCATGGAGACGAACGTGCTTGTTTCGGTCGTCGACGGCCTCCTGGAACAGTTTTCGGCCGGAACCGTCACGGCGACGGCAGGCGAGCGTGCCGGGCTCCCCCACCAGGTGCTCGGCGACCTTGCCCGTCAAACCGCTGCCGGCACCCCTGCCCTCAGCCTTTCTGAAGGGCAGGCAGCGTCAGGGCAGCTCTCGCTGAAGGGCAGCCTGGTAGCCGGCCAGGCCGGGCTTTTCCTGCTGTTCACTGTCGGTTTCGGAGTTTTGGGACTGCTGGCCGAGCGCGAAGGTGGAACACTTGCGAGGCTGGAATCTGCCCCGGTGACGCGTGGGAGCATCGTCACGGCGAAAGCGCTGGTGGGATTCATCCTGGGCGTGGCGGCAACAGCGGTGCTGCTGGGTGTCGGCAGCCTGCTGTTCGGGGTCTCCTTCGGCTCCCCTGCCGTTGTGGCACTCCTCGTCCTTGCCGTCGCCGCGGCAGCCACCAGCCTTACCTTCATTGTGGCGCGGCTGGTCCGGACCGCGGAGCAGGCCAACATTGCCCAGTCCATCCTGGGCATGATCCTCGGCATCGCCGGCGGGGCCTTTTTTCCCATCCAAACCTCGGGTTTCCTGGCCAGCCTCATGGATCTGAATCCCGTGGCCGCGTTCATCCGGGGCCTGGGGATATCCGCCGGTGGCGGCGGCGCGGCTGACGTCGCCGTCCCCCTGGTAATAATGCTGGGTTTCGCCGCCGTGGCAACACTCGCCTCACGCCTGGTACCGGACCGGGGTTCCCGCGGATGAAAAGCCTGGCGGGAATTGCGCTGGTGGAAGTCCGCCGCTTCCTGCGGGACCGGTCGAACATCTTTTTCGTGTTCATCTTCCCTCTGCTGCTGATCCTGTTGCTCGGCTCACAGTTCGGGGCCAACAGCGGCCAGGCACGGGTGGGACTGGCCGGTGACGGCGGCAGCGGGCTGGCGAAGGCCCTGGTCCAGCAGCTGCAGGCAGACGGCCTGGACGTGGCAACGGCAGGCGAGGCAACGGTACGGGACCAGTTGAGCCGCGGAAGGATCGACGTCGGGATCTTCCTGGCGGATGCTGACGCTGCCGATTTCTCAGCGGTGAGTCCGGTCCGGATCGAGGCTGTGGCGGCATCACAGTCCTCCGCGCAGGCAGTCCTGCAGGAAGTGCGCGGTTCTGTCCAGGCTGTCAGCACAGAGCAGCGGCAGCGCAAGCTTCTGGAAGGAGCGGGCATCGGTGCCGCGGAAGCGGCCGCAGCATTGGAGCAGGCAAGGGAATCGGTGAAACCGCCCACCATGGAACTGGTTGACACGAATGATGTCACGCAGGAATTCCGGGGGTTAGGAAAATTCGATCTCGGCGCGGTCCAGCAGCTCCTGCTGTTCGTCTTCCTGAGCTCGCTCACCGGGGCTGCCACCCTCATCAAGGCCAGGCGCCTGGGCGTCGTTGCCCGGGTCATGGCCGCCCCCGTAGCCAGCTGGCAGGCAGTGGGCGGCCAGGCACTGGGACGGTTCGGGATCGCGGCCGTGCAAGGCGTCTACATTATGGCCGGGACAGCGCTGTTGTTCGGCGTGGAGTGGGGAAACCCCCTACTCGCCGGCGTCATCCTCGCTGTGTTCTGCGCGGTTTCCGCTGCGGCGGCAATGGTCATCGGCGCCGTCCTGGACAATGACGCGGCAGCCTCCGGGGTGGGGGTAGGACTCGGTTTGGTGCTGGCCGGCCTGGGCGGGTCCATGGTGCCTCCGGAGTTCTTTTCCGGAGCGCTTCAACAGGTATCCCTCCTGACGCCGCACCGCTGGGCCTATGACGCTTTCGCCGGAGTGCAGCGGCACGGCGGCACGCTGACGGACATCCTGCCGCAGTTGGGCGTTCTGGCAGCGATGGCCGCGGCTTTGC
Source organism: Arthrobacter sp. SLBN-122 (assembly GCF_006715165.1). Classification (NCBI taxonomy): domain Bacteria; kingdom Bacillati; phylum Actinomycetota; class Actinomycetes; order Micrococcales; family Micrococcaceae; genus Arthrobacter; species Arthrobacter sp. SLBN-122. The sequence continues at coordinate 4,278,667 of NZ_VFMS01000001.1, forward strand.
TGGTTCTGGGGTCATTCGTGTTGCGGCGCAGTCTTGGACGCGCGCTTTGAAGCGGCGCTAACGAAACCCGCAGGGCCGCAGGCGGCCAGCGCTGTGCCTGCACCGGTGGTGGAATTGCGGCTAGAAGCTGGACGAACTGCCGGATCCCGAGAAACTGCCGCCACTGCTTCCGTACCCCGTGGTGCTGCCGCCGCCCCTGGCGGAGTTGACGCTGCTGACCCCGGTATTGAAGCCGGAGCTGAATGTGGCCACGGAGAAAAAGTTGTATGACGGATACACCGTGCCCAGGATGCTGGGTTCGTAGGTCCGCTGCCTGTGGTGGTCCAGGCCCCCGTGTGCCGTCTCCATCTGCTCGCGCATCAGGCGGGCCTCGCGCTCATTTTTTGCGAAGCCCTGGATGACGGTTTCTGCATGGTTCTCCAACAGCTCCGAGAGCCGTGAGCGTGCCTCATAGAGCCGGTCCAGGGCCTTTTCCGGGCTGATGCGCCGGTCGGCCAGTTCCGCCGTCCACCGTTCGATGTCCCGGAGGCTCTCGTCGCGGAAGGAACGAAGCGCCGTGGCGGTGGCAGAATCCCCCTGCCCGTGGCGTTTGGCCAGGAGTTGCTCAAGCCCGGCCAGGTCCTTGCGGAACGGGGCGAGCTGCCGGTCCCAGGCGGTAGGCCAGGTGTCGGCGCGGTTGAGCAGGGCGTTGCTGTCGGCGATGACGTCATCCAGGGCATCCAGTTCTGCTGCGGCATCCGCAAACTGGCGGGCGAGCTTGAGGTTCTTCCGCCGGCTGAGCGCCCGTTTGCCCAGCGCGTGCACCTGGTTGGAGAGCTCCGTAGCGGCTGCATAACGGCTCAGGAAGGTGCGGTGTTTCTCCAGGACGCGGCTGCCGTATCGGGATGATTCGGGGATGGTGCCGGCATTCAGTTCCGTGACGTCCAGGTCCATGCTGACGTTGGAGTAGCTCCGGTCACCGCGTTCGATCTGCTTGCGGCAGGATGTCCTGGTCACGGCCCGGACAATCAGCCACGCCGCCGCGCCCAGGACCGCAAGGCCCCCGGTGATCCAGGCCGTGATCAGGAAGGCGGCAGACCTGTACCAGGGCTGGTTGATGAGCTCGGCGGCACGGCGGATTCCGGCCACCGTGCCGTCGGTCCATTGTGCGTCGCGGAACAGGTCCTTCGAGGCGTCCTGGATGTCGCTGCGCTGTTCAAGCGACACTTTCCGGTCCTCGCCCATGTAGGTGCCCACGTGGCGGCCCACCGGGTCGAGCGCGAAAATGAACAAGCCATCTGCCCATTTCTGTCCATCCGCGCTGATCCACTCAGGGTGCCTGTTACGGGCGAACTTCAGGACCTCTTCATTGAGGTTGTCCTCAGGCTTTCCGTTGTATGTAAAGACGGCAACGCGGGTGGGCTCGTAGAACTGGATCTTCTCGATCGCGGGAACCAGCGTGTTCCGGTCCAGGACACCGGCTGTGTCTTCCACGACGACGGCTGCCGGGACCACGGCAGCGCTTGGGGCCGCCGCACCCAGCAGGGTAGCAGCCAGGGCAAGCATGATCACGGCTATCCGGCCCACCATGGTGCCCATATCCCTCCCCGCTTCCTAGAATCAGAAGGATTGCTGGATTCAGCATGGAACCAACGGCCCGGCGCGCCAAAGGGGCGAAGGTCCCGCCAGCGAAGATCGGCCTGATGAGGAGCGCTGCCACATGACACACGGTTCGGGGCACATTGTGGCCGGTTACGACGGCTCGAACGAGGCGGCGGCCGCCGTCCGGTGGGCGGCGCGCCATGCCCGGGCGATCAGTTGCCCGCTCCATGTGGTGCATTGTTCAATGTGGCCGTTGCTGACAAGGCACCTGGGTCCTGTTCCGGGGGTGTCCGGCAGTGGCCTGGAACAGTCCGCCCAGTCCGTCCTGGAGGAGGGCGTCTCGCATGCGGCAGCGGAAGTACCTGGCCTTGAAATCCGCAGCACCCTGCTCCATGGACTGCCCGCACAGCTCCTGGCTGAATTTTCCGCCGGTCAGAAGATGCTGGTTGTGGGCAGCCGCGGGCTGGGCGGTTTCCTGGGCCTCCTGGTGGGGTCCGTGAGCCTGGAACTGGCGGCCACTGCGGCCTGCCCTGTGGCTGTGGTCCGGGAGGACGCCCATCCCGGCGGACCCGTCGTCGCCGCCGTCGATGCATCGGGTTCGCCGGCAGCCCTGGAAGACGCCTGCGGCCTTGCTTCCGCATGGCAGGCACCCCTTACGGTGGTCCACGTCCGGTACGAGCCCGCCGGCTACCTGCGGCCGCACGGGCAGGACGGCTCGGCTGAGGCCCGGGAAGTCCTTGAATCCGCCCTGACCCAGGTGCGGACCCTGGCCCCGGATGTTGCCGTTGACGGCAGGTTGCCCGCGGACAGTTCTGTCCCGCACGCCATCCTCGAGGCCGCACGGGAAGCGCGGATAGTGGTGGTGGGTTCCCAGGGCCGCGGGGTCCTGCGGGAGACCATCGGGTCAACCGCGCACGCTGTACTGCACCACGCCCACGGGCCGGTCCTCGTTTCCCGGCGCGGCGCTTGAGCAACGCTGCGGCAGGAGTGTCGGCCCGGCTGCAGCGGGACTGCGCCTAAGCTGGTTTGGTGACCCCTGTCCCCTCCCCCGGCCCGCTGGACGTCGTCGTCCATTCGGGACCGGCGGACTGGTGGGTCATCCTTGCGGGGCTTGGACCCCTGGCCGTTCTTATCGCAGCCCTGCTTGCCTTCTACATCAACTGGCGGACGCTTAAGCAGCGCACCGCTGCGGACCAGACCGCGTTGGACCAAAAGCGAGTAGCGGACGCCGACGCCCTGCGGCAGAAGACCGAAGCAGACAGCCCGTGCGGAATGGTGGCGCCGTACCCAGTGGGCGCTGGACCGGGCGTTGGATCCCGATGAAGGGACAAAGGCGCTGGGCCTGGCCACGCTGGAAGTCCTTGCCAGGAGCGAACTCGCCCGCACCGAGGAACTCGAGTTGTTCGACATCGCCTGGAAGAGTGTGTCCGGCGACGAGAACGGGGACGATGAAGAAGCCGGCACACCCCCGGGGCAGGAGACAGCCTTCGTGGACGACGGTGGGAACTTAGGCGAGAATGGAACAACGGATGAAGACATTGCCAGGGAGGTTGAACCATGAGTGCAGCATCGCCTGAACACCGCCTTGTCCACCCTCCCCGGAACAGCGCTGCCAAGCCTGCCGGGAAAAAAGCCACCCCCGCCGAACATCGGGTCCAGGTTGCTGCAGCCAGGCTGCGCGTCACGCTTGATGAACGCCTGGGCCGGGAAACGCCCGCCAAGACCAAGGCCTTGGCCAAGGAACCGATCTAAGTTCCGTTGCAAGTGCTTGGGGTTCGACGACGCATGGCCGGGTTCGGTGGGCAGTGGCAGTAATCCTTGGCTGCGGCCTGGAGCGGCTGCGCCGCTGGGACTATGAGGCCGTCGTCGGGCAGGTGGCGCAGTCCGGCAGGTACCTGGACCGTTGGCGTATCGGCTCCCGCCCTGACATCCTCCCGGGAAGCGAAGCCTGGCTCCTGCTGCAAGGCCGCAATGATGCGGGCAGCGGACTGATCGGCCACGGTTGGGTGGCGTCGGAGCCGTACCAGGCTGCAACGGGCGAGGTTCCCGGTGCCAGGGATTGGTTCATCGCGGTGGCCTTCGATTCCCTGTTGCCGCTGGGTGAACAGATACGTCCCGGGACCCTTCGGGAAGCCTTCCCCGGCGGCCCCTGGGATATGGCCAATCCGCCCTCCCTGGTGAGCCTGCCGCCGTCGTCCGGGCCTGTTCTGCAAAACTTGTGGCGGCAATGCGGGCCAACGACGGCGGATCCCACCGAGGTGGTGGCCGGAGCCTGGCCGCCGGGCGCCGTCAGCAATGTCCAGGTGAACCGCTTTGAGCGGGACCCTGACGCACGGCGCGCCTGCCTGGCCTTCCATGGCACGTCGTGCGCCGCCTGCGGCTTCTCCTTCGAGTCCGCCTACGGCGAGGCCGGCGCAGGAGCAATTGCCGTGCACCACGTGGTGCCGCCGACGATGCTTGGCGGCGGATACCAGCTTGACCCCATCGCCGACCTCATTCCGCTCTGCCGTAACTGCCACTCGGTGGCGCATGGCGCCAACCCGGCGCTGACGGTGTCCGAACTCCGGAGCATCACCTCGGCCGCCGGGCATCTGAGGGGTGAAGTGGTCAGCGATCCGGCCCTTCAGGCGCAGGAGGATGCGCGGCGGATCCTCGGGAGCGGCCAGCCGTAGGGTTTGCGGGGTTATCTTGGGACCATGGCGGAGCCGGACCGGAAAGAGTACGGGGTTGACCCTGAGGAGTTTGGTTCTGCCCGGGTGGATGCGGCCGCCCTCCTGGATGCGGAGTTGGGGGACGTCGATTGGTCAGTTCCGCCGCCGGGCTCGGTGCATGTCCCCATCGACGTTCCCAGTGGCAAGCTGGCAGCCATGGCACTGGGCGATCCGGACAATCCCTGCGTACTCCTGGTACCCGGGGCCACCGGTTCGAAAGAGGATTTCTCGCTCATGATGCCCGACCTGGCTGACGCCGGCTACTTCGCGCTGGCTTACGACCTGGCCGGCCAGTACCAGTCAGCAGGCGCAGGCCCGGAGAACCTGGTGCCGCCCCGGAAGCACTACGACTACCGGCTTTTCGTGGATGACTTCCTGGCGGTCATGATGTCCACTGCCACCCCTGTCCACGTCGTGGCTTATTCCTTCGCCGGCGTTATCGCGCAAATGGCCTACGTGGAGCACCCGGAGCTTTTCAGGTCCCTCACCCTGCTGGGCTGCCCGCCGGAGCCCGGCCCGGGCTTCAGGGGCGTGAGCCACCTCGGCCGCTTGAGCACGTGGGTGAACGGACGGGCAGGCGCTGCCCTCCTGATTTGGGGCATCCGCAGCGGCCGCATGGTCCACGTGCCGCCTGGGCGGCAACGGTTCGTCAATTACCGTTTCCGCTTCACGCGACGCGCCGCCGTCCGGGACATCTACATACTCATGCAGAATGTTCCGGACCTTCGGCAGCCCCTGGCGGAGGCGCCGATTCCCAAGTTTGTAGCGGTAGGCGAACACGACCTGTGGCCGCTTCAGCTGCACCGGGTGTTCGCGCAGGCCATTCGTGCCAGGATCGGGGTGTACAGGGGCGGGCACAGTCCCTGCGAAACTTCCCCGCATGAGTTCAGCCGCGATCTTTTGGCCCTTTATGCCAAAGCGGACGAGGGGTAATCCAGGCATTTAAGCCGCCAAGGACCCGGAAGGCCTTGACCGCAGCAAAACGTTTTGCATATAGTGATGCAGGCAACATACAAAACGTTTTGCAAAGGAAGAAGTCAATGGCGACAAAGGTAAACATCCGGGACGTGGCGAAAGCTGCCGGCGTTTCCGTGACCACCGTGTCCCATGCCCTGAGCGAGGCGCACAGCTCTCGGGTCAACGCCCGGACTGTGGAGCACATCAAGGCGGTGGCCGGAGAACTCGGCTACGCCCCCAACCGGCTGGCCAGCGGACTGCGCAACCAGCGCTCCCGGATCCTCGGCCTGGTCAGCGATGAGATCACCACCACCCCCTTTGCCGGTGCCATGATCCAGGGTGCACAGGACGCAGCCTCCGAGCACGGACACCTGCTGATGGTGGTCAACTCCGGCCTGGACAATGAACTCGAACGACAGGAAATCCGGGCCCTGCAACAGCACCAGGTGGACGGGGTCATCTACGCCCGGATGTTCCACCAACTGGTATCCGCGCCAGGCGAGCTGAACGGTCTGCCGACGGTCGTGCTGGATGCGGCCACGGACGATCCCAGGATGTCCTCCGTGGTACCGGATGAATTTGGCGCCGGCCAATCGGCTGCCGAACTCCTCGTGGCAGCAGGCCACCGCAGGATCGCCATGATCAACAACGAGGACGACATTCCGGCGGCCCACGGGCGGCTTGCAGGCTTCCGCGAACGCCTGGTCCGTTCCGGACTGGAACTGGCGGAAGAGAACCTGGTGGCCGCACATCCAAGCACGGCCGGAGGGCGGGAAGCTGCGCTGCAGCTGCTGTCCGGAACGGAGCGGCCCACAGCGCTGTTCTGCTTCAACGACCAAATGGCCATGGGCGCCTACCAGGCCGCCGGACACCTCGGCATCAAGGTGCCGCAGGAGCTCTCGATTGTGGGGGTGGACAACCTCGAACTGATCGCGGATGCCCTGTGGCCAGGGCTGTCCACCGTGGCCCTCCCGCACTACGAAATGGGCCGGTGGGCCGTCCTCAAACTCCTCGCCGAACTTGATGACCCGGACGCCGCCCGCATCCAGGAAAAGATCACCTGCCCGCTCGTTGAGCGGGCGTCTGTGGCTCCACCCCAAGACTGAACCATCCAACGCCTGAGCCGGATCCGCACAGCGGACCCGGCCCTCAGTAACCCGCAAAAAGGGAACGCAGCCGTTGCAGCGGCCGCGTTCCCGGCAGGACCCCGTCAATCCCTCCACCGTGTCCAAGCAGAAAGACCGACCCATGAACAAGACGCTCACCAAGGTCCTCGCGACCAGCATAGCCGCCGCCGCACTCACTGCCACCCTCGCCGGCTGCGGCAAGGGCAGCGCCTCCTCCTCCACGGAAGGATCCGGCGAAATTGCCCTGTGGACCCACAATGCAGGCAACCCCGACGAACTGGCCGCCGTCCAGAAGATCGTCGACTCCTACAACGGCAGCCAGGACAAGGTGAAGATCAAGGTCCAGGCTTTCCCCCAGGACTCATACAACGACTCCGTGGTCTCCGCAGCTGCGGCCGGGAAGCTGCCATGCATTGTGGACATCGACGGCCCCAACGTCCCCAACTGGGCCTGGGCCGGCTACCTGAAGCCGCTCGAACTCGGCGCCGACCTTTCCAAGCAGCTGCCCAGCACAGTGGCGGAATGGGACGGAAAACCCTATGCGGTTGGCTACTACGAGTCGCGTTGGCCATGATGGCCCGGGCCTCGGACCTGAAGGCCGCCGGCGTCCGTGTTGCCACCATCGAACAGCCGTGGACCAAGGCAGAGTTCCAGGACGCCCTTACCAAGCTCAAGGCGTTGGGCAAATGGGATTACCCGCTGGACATCGGCACTGCCGGGACCGGCGAATGGCTGCCTTATGCCTACTCCCCTTTCCTGCAGTCCTTCGGCGGCGACCTGGTCAACAGGGACGGCTTCCAGAGTGCCGATGGCGTTCTGAACGGAGACAAGGCAGTGGAGTGGGCCGGCTGGTTTCGCGGCCTGGCCGACCAGGGCTTCATGGCCAAGAAGAGCGGCAAGGACTCCACCCAGGACTTCCTGAACAACAAAAGCGCCATCGTGTATACCGGGTCCTGGGCTGCGGACAAGGCCAAGGCAGCGCTCGGCGATGACCTGGTGGTCATGCCGCCGGTGGACCTGGGCAAGGGCCCGAAGATCGGCGGCGCCTCCTGGCAGTGGGGCGTCACCAGCGGCTGCAGCAACTCCGAAGCGGCCATGGACTACCTCTCCTACTCGCTGAAACCGGAGAACATCGCGGCAGTGGCCAAGGCAACCGGCGCCATTCCCGCCAGCAACGAGGCTGCCGCCCAGATCCCGGCCTTCGCTGAAGGCGGGGCCAACCGGATCTTCATGGACTTCTCCCGCCAGTACGCCGTGATGCGGCCGGAGACCCCGGCCTCCCCTTCATCGCCACTGAATTTGGGAAAGCCACGCAGGACATCCTCAACGGGGCAGACGCCCAGTCCACCCTGGACAAGGCCGTGAAGGCGATCGACGCCAACATCAAGTCCAACGGCGGCTACAAGAAATAGCCGGACCCGCGGGAGGCCTGCACCCAACGGTGCAGGCCTCCCAGGCCCGCCGATCGGAGATTCCCATGGCAACTGTTCCCCTCCCCACCCGTCCCCGCGTTCCGGACGCACCCAAACCCGCCCTGCCGCCGTCGAACGCCAAAACCAACGCACGGCGACGCCCCGGCTTCCGCCGCGACCAGGTCAGCGGCTGGGGCATGATCGCCCCGGCAGCGTTGCTGCTGCTGGCCTTCGTGTTCATCCCGGCCATCCTCGGCTTCGGCCTGGCCTTCACCAACGCCAGGCTCATTTCGCCCCGTCCCGTCGAATTCGTTGGAATGGACAACTTCGCACGGCTCTTTACGGACCCCACGTTCTACCGGGCACTGCTCAACGTGGCCTACTTCACCGTGGTCATCGTGCCGGTGCAGTCCGGCCTGGCCCTGGTGCTGGCGCTCCTGATCAACAAGAAGTTCCGCGGTGTGAACTTCTTCCGCACCGTGTACTTCCTGCCGGTGGTCACCTCCATGGTGGTGGTTTCGCTGCTGTGGCTGTTCATGTACCGCAAGGACGGCCTGATCAACGAGATCCTCTCCACCGTCAGCTTCGGCCTGATCAACGGACCTGACTGGCTGGGAGATCCCAATACCGCCATGCCGGCCATCATCATCCTCTCCATCTGGCAGGCCGCGGGCTTCCACATGATCATCTGGCTGGCGGGGCTGCAGGGCATATCCGGTGAGCTGTACGAGGCGGCGCAGCTGGACGGCACCAGCCGGTGGCAGCAATTCCGCTACGTCACCTGGCCCGGGCTGTTCCATACCCGCAGCCTGGTCCTGGTCACCATCACCATCCAGGCCCTGGGCCTGTTCGACCAGATCAGCGTGATGACGCAGGGCGGGCCGATGGATTCAACCACCACCATCGTTTACGAGGCCGTCCGGTCCGGCTACCGGCAGCAGGAAACCTCCTATGCATCCGCCATCTCGCTGGTGTTCTTCGTCCTTGTACTGATCGTCTCCGCGGTGCAGCGCTACCTCACGCGGGAGAAAGACTGACATGAAAAACCAACTGCTTCTCAGGAGCGCCGGCACCATGCTGGTGCGCGTCCTCTTCGCCGTCGTCGCTGCCTTCCCCATCGTCTTCATGCTCGTGTCCTCCTTGAAGCCGGACCAGCAGATCTTCGGCGACATGTCCTCGCTTGCGGCGTTCCTGCCGGTGGGCAACATCTCCTTCGACAATTACGCCGCCGTGTTCGACCGTGTCCCGGCGGCACGCTTCCTGCTCAACTCCGTGGGCGTCTCCGCCGTCACCGTGGTGCTGGGGATCTTCGTCAACAGCCTCTGTGCCTTCGCCCTGTCCCGCATGCAGGTAAAGGGCAAGAAGATCGTCTTCACCGCGATCCTGGCCACCCTGATCGTGCCGTTCCAGACCCTGGCCCTGCCTCTGGTGTGGTGGGTCAACCAGCTCCCCTACTTTGAGCTGAACGGCTTCAGCCTCGAGTTCTCCAAGGGCTGGCTGGACACCTACCAGGTCCAGATCATTCCGTTCATCGCCAACGCGTTCTCCATCTACCTGTATCACCAGTATTTTGAGTCCATCCCCAAGGAACTGGATGAAGCAGCCCGGATCGACGGTGCCGGCTGGTTCAAGATTTACCGCCAGGTGGTCATGCCCCTGGCAGGCCCGGCCACGGCGACGGTGGCGATCCTGACCTTCCTGCCGGCCTGGAACTCCTACCTCTGGCCGCTCAGGGTGGTCCAGTCCGAGGAACTGCGGCCTGTGATGATCGGCATTCAGTACTTCTTCCAGCTGAACGTCTCGTGGGGCGAGGTGATGGCCTACGCCTCCCTGATCACGGTCCCGGTGGTGGTGCTCTTCATCGCCTTCCAGCGTTCGTTCGTCAACAGCATCGCTTCCAGCGGCGTGAAGGGCTGAGCATGAAGACATTGACGACGGCGGCAGGAACCTCGCCCGCTGCCATCAGCGATCCTTACCGGCCCGCCTTCCACTACACGGCGGAACGGAACTGGCTCAACGATCCCAACGGGCTGGTGTACCTCAACGGCACCTACCACCTCTTCTACCAGCACAATCCTTTCGGCCCTGACTGGGGCAACATGTCCTGGGGGCACGCCACCTCGGAGGACCTGCTGAACTGGGACGAGCAGCCGGTGGCGATTCCGTGCGACGAGCACGAGGCGATCTTTTCCGGATCGGCTGTCTTCGATGAGTTCAATACCAGCGGCTTCGGCACAGCCGCCAATCCCCCGCTCGTGGCGATTTACACCAGCGCCTATACCGGTGCCTCCCCGCTGGCCGGCCGGCAGGCACAGTCGCTGGCGTACAGCCTGGACGAGGGGCTGACCTGGACCAAGTACCACGGCAACCCCGTCCTGGACCGCGCATCAGCGGAGTTCCGGGACCCCAAGGTCTTTTGGTACGACGGCGGCGCAGGCAGTTACTGGGTGATGGTGGCCGTGGAGGCTGTGCAGCGGCAGGTGGTGCTGTACAAGTCCGATGATTTGAAAGCGTGGGAACACCTGAGCACTTTCGGACCCGCCAATGCCACCGGCGGAGTGTGGGAGTGCCCGGACCTTTTCGAGCTGCCCGTCGACGGGGACCCGCAGGACACCCGGTGGGTCCTTATCGTGAACCTCAACCCGGGCGGCATCGCCGGCGGCTCGGCGGGGCAGTACTTCCTGGGAACGTTCGACGGCGTCGCCTTCCGGTCCGAATCGACCGTCACCGAGGGTCTCCAGACCGACGGCTCGCGCATGCGCGAGTACGGCTGGCTGGACTGGGGACGGGACTATTACGCCGCCGTCTCGTTCAGCAACGCGCCCGATGGGCGCCGCGTCATGATCGGCTGGATGAACAACTGGGACTATGCCCGGGAAACGCCCACCGGGGACTGGCGAAGCGCCATGTCCCTGCCACGTGAAGTTTCGCTCATCCGCGTGGACGGGAAGCCGGCGCTGCGGCAGCAGGCCATCGACCCGTTTTCCGGGCTTGAACCCGCACAGTTGCAGCTTGGACCGCAGGCCTTGGCACCTGGTCTTTTGGCACTGCCTGCTGCGGCAGAGGTGGCACGGATCGATGTTGAGTTCCGGCCGGGCACTGCAGACAGCGTGGGGCTGCTGGTAGGTACTGCGGATACCGAACGCACCGTCGTCAGCTATGACGTGGCGGAGGGAATACTCAGGCTTGACCGCCGGGAGTCGGGGAACATCAGTTTCCATGCAGCTTTCCCGTCTATTGAAGCCGTGGCGGTTCCCCTCCGCGACGGCCGCCTCCGGCTGCGCGTCTACCTCGACCGCTGCTCCGTGGAGGTGTTTGCCCAGGACGGCCTGGCCACGGTAACGGATCTGGTGTTCCCCTCACTGGCGGGCACGGCGCTGGCGGTTTTCGCGCAGGGTGAGGGCGCGCACCTTGTGGCGCTCGACGTCGTCGGCTGACTCCGTGTAAGGCCTGCGCTCTCCCCGGTAATCCTTTGACTGATGCGGAACACCACATGGCTGATCAAATTTCTGAGAGGGCACCCACAGATCGCATACTTCGGGGTTATCCTCAAAGGGCGTATCCAGTTGTTGGGGCAGGGCACGGCGCAACTGCGGTTTGACCGCCGCGGGTCAGTTTCATCATTTGCATTCACACCGGGGGAACCCGGCGGATTTCAAAGGAAACGAGCATGGGCCGCCGACATGCAGCAGCTGACGTCAGCTATCCACGCTGGATCTGGATCGTTGCGGCGGGCACCGTGGCACTCCTCATCCTGGGCGGCGGGTTCGTGTTGCGAATGCTGATCTTCCCCGCCGGTTCGGAGGGAAATGGGAATGCCGGGGGTGCTCCCCCGGCGGCCTCACCCCTGACGCAGGACAGCCCGGCATCAGTTCCCGGAAACCCGCCGTGCATTTCCTTGAACATCCTCACGTCACTTGAAAACGCCGACATGGTGCGGGCTTTGGCGGCCGGGTACACAGCGAAACCCCGAGACGTTGACGGCAAATGCGTGACTCCGGCAGTGACCCAGGAAGAGTCAGGAGTGGCCGCCAACAAGGTTGCCGGGAAGTTTCCCGGCATGGCCGCCGGAGACAAGCCGTCCATCTGGCTGCCGGACTCCTCAGCATGGTTGCGGATCGCGGCTGCAGCTGACGGCGGAAGCCCTGTCCCGCAGGAGGCCACCATCGTGGCCCGCAGCGCCATCGTTGTAGCCATGCCGGAGACCATGACTGCCGCCCTGGGCTGGGACAAACAACCCCCGTCATGGTCCGAAGTCTTCAAAATGGCCGGGGAACAGGATATCTGGGAACGCCTGGGCCATGGCGACTGGGGAAAATTCAAGTTTGGGAAGGCCAGTCCACTCGTCTCAACGGCCGGCCTCTTGGCCCTTGCTGCTTCCTATGGTGCCGCCGGCGGCAGCGCAGGTGGTGTGGACGGCATGGACCTGCACGCGCCGTCGCTGATCGATAGAGTCCGCGCGGTTGAACTGGGCACCAGCCATTACATGGCCACCCCGGAGCACTTCCTGTGGCACACGAGGCAGGCTGACGACGCCGGGAAGGTCTCGGAATTCCTCTCCGCCGTCATCGTTGATGAAAAATCGGTGTGGGACTACAACCGGGGAGTAGTCAGCGAGGACGGCAAAACCAAGCACTCCGGGCCTCCGCCGAAGGAGCCGCTGAGAGCGATTTACCCTCAGGATGGGGTCTACGTCGCGGACAACCCTGCGGTCATTCTCGAGGGCGATTGGGTGGGGAGCCAGTTGCGTTCGGCGGCCCAGGATTTCCTTGCGTTCGCCGCGACCGAGCAGGGCCAGGACGTTGTGAAGGCCTCAGGCTATCGGTCGGCGCAGGGAGCCGTGGATGCCGGGGTGGCGAAAACCGGACAATACGCCCAAACGCTGCAGCCACTGCCGCTGCCCAAAGCGGAGGCGCTTGCAGCCATCAAGGACAGCTTCCCCGAGGTCCGGAAGCGGGCCAGGGCCTTGTTCCTGCTGGACGTCTCGGACTCGATGGTGCAGGAACCCGGGCTGACCAAACTGCAGCGGGCCAAGGATGCCGTTGCCAGGGCGCTGGAACATTTTGTCGGCGATGATGAGATCGGGTTGGCCGCCTTCTCCCATGAAGGCGACGGTCCCCTGCAACCCGGCATCGTGACCCCGGTAGCCCCGCTGAAGTCCAATAAGGAAGACCTCATCAGCAAACTCAACGGGCTGCAGGCTGTGGAAGCAACACCCCTGTTCGAAGCAGTGAGCCGGTTCGCCAGCGACCAAGCCAAGGAATACAAAGAGAGCTTTATCAACTCGATTGTGCTCTTGAGTGACGGCAAGAACGATACCCGCCACCCTGGGGACCTGGGCGGGCTCTCGGAGCAGTTGAGCCACCAGAACCACTCGACGCCGGTGCTCGTCTTTACCCTCGCTTACGGACCGGGCGCCGATGTCGCCACTCTCCGGGAAATCGCCAGGTCCAGCGGGGCTCACTACTATGACGCCACAGATCCAAGCAGGCTCGAAGAGGTGCTCGGCGAACTGGTGACCAGCTTCTAGGCCAGGACATCCGGCTCCGGGAGCCGGACGAGGCCCGGCGTTCCTATATATCCGGGCCGCTTCCGCCCGCTCCCGGATGTTCAACAGCATCCTGCGCATCATCCAGCCGTCGCCGAGCGCGATGGACCGGAATGGAACGACGCCCGGCTGCCGGCGGCGGGGTCCCGTGCCGCCACGGCCTTTGTGGAGGCGGTGGCTGGCCAGCAACAGGGCCACATGTCCCGCCGCAGCCTCAGCGCCCGCCCAGTGCATGGAGGACAGCGGCACCAAGGTTCGTCAACGTCATGAAGACTAGGGCCGGAACTCCGAGCATCCAGGCTACCCGCCGCCGTCGTGCCTGGTTGACAAGGATCCGGAGGCCGTCAAACCTCCGTTGAAGCGCCAACTGGTCGCCTTGGGGAGCCGGCCGCCGGTGCCACGTCCCAGGCTGGACTGCCACCGAGGATATTCGGGCAAGCTCCACCGGGCCGAGCACCGGGTTGAACCCGTGCAACCAGCGCAACAGTTGAGCGGCCGTGACCACGGCCACCTGCTCAGGCCGGGCCTTTATGGTGAGGCTTTTCGGTTCAACAATGACGACGACGGCACTCACTTTCACAGGAAAGCCCGCGCCAGCAGTGAGGAGCTTTGATGCGCGAGCCGCTTCATGCGCTGCGTTGTAGAGGTGCCGGGTCTTCCTCCCTGCAACCATGAGCGTCCGGCCAGCCACCCAGACGGGCTGGCCGGAGTGGTTCTTCGTGTTGATCGTGAAGATACCCGCAGGACCGATCAGCACGTGATCGATGTCCGTGGATCCGGTCCCCACCGGGACGGCGTGGAGTACCAGCCACTCTGGCCCCAGATTTTCCAGGATCCTCCCCACTGCCACCTCACCCAGCGCGCCCCTGTACCAGGTCTGGCTTTCCGAACTCAATGGGCTGACCCCGAAGATCCGCTGAAAGGCGGAGCGTGGGCTCTCCTTACTTTGGAGCGCCAGCAGCTCCTCGATGACGGCCTGCCCAGGGATGCGGGCTCCAAGATGTGTTGGTGCTGTATCAGCGCTCATCGTTCTCCCCCAAGTTTTGGTCCATGCATCCACGAGCGTACGGGCCACCATTATTCTTCGCTCCGCCTTTGGGTCTCCGCTTCCGGATCTTTCCGGAAAACTTGGGCAACGCTGCGGAAAGCATGCAGTTTTCGGCGCTGGCAAGTGATTCAGATACGTGGCCTTGAAGACCTGGTATGCGAGGCCCACGGCACCGCCACCGCTTCCGGCAACAGGAGCTTCAACGCTACGATCTTTGATCACCCACTGACACAAGTGGCTTGGTTGGGCGGCAGAGGAGAAAACTGACGTGGCCGGAAGCAGGAGAATGAGCGGCCCCCATTGGCGCCGGGTCCTGGGAACGCTCGGCAACGGCGATGCCCGGATTGCCTACGCCCAAATTGTGCTCGGGGCTGCGCCTGCCGACATCCTGCCTGAAGTAAAGGAGCAGCGGCGGAACCGGGCAATCGCCGGCCTTCTTGAAGCCGGGCTCGTGGAGCAGCAGGCGTCAGGCAACTTGGTAGCGTCGGACTCGATATTCCGCGACCTGCTGGACCAGCAGCCACGCCGGCAGCCCCGGACGGGGCTCGACAGGTTCCTGCGGCTCGGCCGGATCGAAAGATACCCGGCAAACGTTGCGGATCGGCGGGAGCTTCTTGCCAGGATTGCGGGTGAGGTCATTGCGCCCGGAGAAAAGTTAACAGAGAGGCAAGTCAACGAACGGCTCCTCAGTTATACCGACGACGTTGTGCTGCTGCGCCGCTACCTGGTCGACTTTGGACTACTGGAGCGCACGCCCTCGGGCTCTTCGTACTCCTTGGCGGAGTAACCCCGCTTTATCCAGCCCTGGCGGCGGCTCGATCCGTTCATTCAGCCCGGGAGTTTACTGGCTAGAAGTTCTGCAGGGCCTCACCCAGCATGCGGTGGCCTTGGGCTTCGAAGACCGTGTCGCCCACAAGAAAAGCCCACACGGCCGTGCCGACTGCTTCCCTCAGCAATTCGATCCGCCACGGATCCTGCGCCCGCGGATCCTTTCCGTACCCGTCCAGGAACGCTAATTCGAGGGCCGGGTCCTTCTGCCACTGCCGTACTGCAAGCCGACAGAAGTCGCTCGCGGCCGGCCGGAAGTCGAACCGCCCGAAATCTATCGCCTTGAGCTGCCCTTCATGACTGATCCAGTTTCGCGGGTGCCAGTCACCGTGGGTCGGAACAACCCTGACCGGCGAAGGGCTGTAGTCCAGCAGGTGCCGCCGGGCGTCCCGTTCCAGTCTCGGATCAATCCTGTGGTGGCGGTCAAGCCAGCTCAGGGCTTTCTGCGTGGCCCGGGCTTCATAGTGGTCATCCACCCGGTGTTCCTCTGCATGGAGCATGCCCAGCAGCTGCCCGGCCTGTTGGTGCAATTCCGCTGACAGTTCCCCTGCAGTCCCTTCCACGAGGTTCCCGTCGAGATATTCGAGGACAATAACCCTTGCGGACCGACTTGAGTGCAGCATCAGCGGTGCGCCGCCGGCAGCCAGGAGCGGGCGGGTATAGGGGGCATGAGCCGTGATCTCGCGGTGGATGTGATGATTCTCGCGGCCAGCGGCCTTCACAATTCTCGCCAGGCCACCGGCATGGACCTTGAGGACCTTCGTGTCCGTCAGCCCCCACGACAAGTCCTCAATGAGTTCCGGCGGGCCCAGCCACCGTGCCACCAGTTCGGCTTGCGGCGCAGACAGGCAGCCCCGGTCCCATCCCTTCATGCCCGGAGCCTATCAAGGCTGGCTCGGGGAAGATCCCGGCGCCCTGTGCGCAGCATAGGAACCCTTCCGATCAACCAGGAGCAGCCGGACCCCGGGAAGTCGTCGAAAGCGAAAGCGCGAGTGCCCACCCGCCGGCCACTCCAATGGCAAGTAGAACGGTAAGGAAGGCGATCGCCGGTCCGCTCGGCCATGCCAGGGCGCCGCCGTACCGCAGCAATCCAAGCACCTGAAGAAGAACGAACGCAACGGAGGTCAGGGCCACTGGGCGGACAGTGCTGAGGTCGCGGCTGAACTGACCCTGCCCGGCCGCCCACCCCAGACCGACCAGCCACGCCCCGATGGCCCGCGCTGTCAGTTCGGAAAGGGCCCACGGCCACCACTGCGCGGCCAGCGTGGGCACTGCCAGGAGCGCCACGCCATACAACAGGAGTACCCCGGCGATTACCACCAGGAGCAGCCGGAGCGCAGGAGGCAGCACTGGTGGTCCCGCTGTCACGGACTTCGGATCGGGACGCCGCGACCGGACCTGCATCCGGCTGATGATGAGCATCGCCACGGGCACCAGGGCATAAATTGCCAGCCACGCCCAGGTGGCTATCCGGGCAGTGGGGTCAGCGTCTGAAGACAGGTGGAAGCGATCGATATGAAGCAGGGTGACGCCCAAAGTCAATGCAGTAAAGATGAACACGGGCCAGACTGCCAGCCGCGCTGAATTCCAACCCGCCGACCGGGCGCCCGTCACCTCCAGGCCGGCACTCGACCAGTATGCCGCGCCGAGGAAGACAGCGGTCATGGGCGGATTGACGGTCCACGCGAAGAATTCATCAGTTTGGAGCGGAAAGACGAACAGCACGAGCCCGGCCAGAAACACGAGGAACGCAGCGGCATAGAGCAGCCACCGCATCGGCGGGATTAACGGTACAGCTTCAGTTGAAGCAGACATCACCGGGGCAGTTCCTCGCGCGCGGCCGCCCCACCAGGGGCAGCGGACGCGGCCGGCAGAGGGTGTTCGGCCAGGTAGGCATGAAGCATCGAAACCACGGTGGCACCATCCCCCACTGCGGTAGCCACTCTCTTGATGGAACCCGCCCGCACGTCGCCAATCGCGAAGATGCCGGGCATGCTGGTTTCCAGCGCCAATGGGGAGCTGTCCGGCCTGGCGGAGCCGCCGTAACTAACATCCCTGCCGCCAGTGCGCAGAAACCCGGCTGGATCCCGCTCCACAGTTGTGGGCAGCCAGGAGGTCCGCGGCACCGAACCGATCAACACAAACAAGCCGCCCGCTTCGATTTCCTCGCCCGTGACTACATCGGCCGCTCCGGATGCGGCTACCTTGACGGCGGCAAGGAAACCGTCATGATCGCGGGCCCCTACGATGGCGGTGCCAAAGCGGATTGCCACATTCCGCGTGGCCTCAAGTTGGGAGATAAGGTACTCCGACATACTGGCCGCCAGTGTGGGCCCGCGTACCAGCAGCGTCACCTTCTTTGCATACCTGGCCAGGTGCAGGACTGCCTGTCCGGCCGAGTTACCGCCGCCCACAACACAAACATGCTTCCCGGCCATTGACGGCGCCTCCGAGACTGTCGCCCCGTAGAAAACGCCTCTGCCAACCAGATCCTCCAACTGGGGTATGCCCAGCCGGCGGTAATCCACGCCGGTGGCCACCACAACTGTGCGGGAATGCACCATGCTGCCATCGGAAATCGACACGGCGTACAGTGCTCCGTCCACGCGGAGCCCCTCCACCTTGCGCAGGAACAGGAAATCGGTGCCCAGGGTCCAGGCCTGGTGGAAGGAGCGGTAGGCCAGGTGGGCCCCGCTCACACCGCGGGAAAAGCCAGGGTAGTTCCGGATGAGCGAGCTGGTGCCGGCCTGGCCACCCACTGCCTCTCCCTCGACCACCATGGTGGAGAGGCCCTCGGAGGAAGCGTAAACAGCGGTCGCGAGGCCGGAGGGACCGGCTCCAACCACCACCACGTCGAAGATCTTGTCCGCCGGCGGCGGCCGGGTCACGCCCATCGCTTCGGCGATCTCCAGGTCAGTGGGGTTCTCGAGGACAATTGGTGGAGCGGTGAACTCAAGCACCATGACGGGCAGCACGGGGTCGCGCAGGTCCAGGCTCTCCAGCGTCTGTTGCGCGGTCGCGGACCCTACAGGATGGAAGACGGCGGGGATGTGGTTCCGGCTCAAGGAGTCACGCAAGGTGTGTGTCCGTTCGTCCCCTACCTCCCCGATAAGCCGTACCGCCTCGAACCCGACCCCCTGGGCAAGGTGCCAGTCGTCAAGGGCGTCGGTAATAGCCCCATGGAATTCCTCGTCGCGCAATCGTTCGGGACGTATGATCACCAGTTCTGCGTACCCCTGTGCCACGGCGCGGAAGACAGTTGGGGCGCTTGCGAAGTCACCCCATGTCACCACAACAGCACGTTTGGCCGCAGGGTGAAACCCATAGGCACGCCGCAGGAAATCAAGTCCTCCGCGGTCGGCCGGTCCGTAGCACCCGAGGATGAGGGCCACCTGGCGGTTCCAGCGGCGGAGCCCCTCCAGCACCGCCCGCCCGTGCGCGTGGCTGTCGCAGACCAACACCTCGTAGTCGGCACCGTACCGTCGACGTAACTCATCCCCAAGAATGCGCCGGGAGGTCGCGTCCGTGGTGGCAATCAGCATGATCGGAACCGGGTCATCCATGGGCCGCCGTCTTTCCGGTTCAATGGTTCGGTGGCGCTCACGATACTCGCGCTGCGACACCGGGTACAAGGGTGCTCCTTACCCTCCGGGACGGTCCTTCGCCACCGAAGCAAGTGTCCTATCGGACCCCGTGTTTGACGCCCTGATGCGTCATTCCAAGGCCGCGGAGATAGTGCCAGAATTGCTCCAATCAGTGGCAAGCGGGATGACCTGTACTTGTGAAGAAGCGGAGGAATTGAAATGGAGGACTCCATGGAGGACCGCCCTGTTCGGGGAATCAGCCTCACCGCCACGCCCAGTGGAACAGGATGCCTGGAGTGCCTCAGCGGTGATGGCCCGGGCTGGTGGCTGCATCTTCGCCGCTGCGCCCAATGCGGCCACATCGGCTGCTGCGATTCATCGCCCTCACAGCATGCCAGTACCCATGCCCGCACCGCCGGACACCCCGTCATAAGATCCTTTGAACCCGGCGAGAACTGGTTCTACGAGCACACCACAAAGAAGTTCTTCCGCGGCCCGCGGCTTCCGGACCCCCAGTCCAGACCGCTGGAGCAGCCGTCACCTGCACCGGCAGAGATGGTACCGGCGGACTGGCGGGAGCGCCTGCACCGGTAGCCGCGGATTTCAAACAACCATTCGACGCCGGGATTCAGCGAAGGAGGCTGGTTAGGCTGTAGGGATGGCAACAGTTATCCTCGTGCGGCACGGCCGCACCACAGCCAACGCCGCTGGACTGCTGGCCGGCCGGGCGGCCGGCGTCAGCTTGGACCAGATCGGGCGGGAGCAGGCAGCTTTGACGGGAGACCGGCTCGCTGCCGTGCCCTTGGCCGGGGTGGTATCGAGTCCCCTCGAGCGTTGCCAGCAAACCGCCCAGCTCATCCTCGATCGCCAGGCGGGTAATCCTTCTGCGCCGACCGATCCCGATCTCACGGAGTGCGATTACGGCCAGTGGCAGGGCCGCCTGCTTAGTGATCTCGCGGCCGAAGACCTGTGGGCGGCTGTGCAGTCTCAGCCGTCCGCCGTCGTTTTTCCCGGTGGTGAATCCATGGCGGCGATGCAGGCCAGGTCAGTGGCAGCAATCCGGCGCCACGATGCAGCCTTCGAAGCCGAGTACGGGCCAGGGGCCGTGTGGGCGGCAGTAAGCCACGGTGACATCATCAAATCGATCCTCGCCGATGCGTTCGGTATGCACCTCGACCTATTCCAGCGCATTAACGTGGGCCCTGCCTCCGTATCGATCGTGCATTATGGTGCTGTGCGGCCCAGCGTCTACGCGACAAACACGGACGCCGGGGACCTGTCGTGGCTGTCGAACGGCATCAAGTCCGGGGATGCGTCGGTGGGCGGAGGTGCGGGGCAAACGGCGAAGGGAACCTCGTGTGCCTAAAATACTCACATGCCCACACGCGTTCACGAGTTTGCCTGGCCTGACCGGGTTGTCATCGGCACCGTCGGCCTCCCGGGGGCACGTACGTTCTACTTGCAGGTCCGCACCGGCAAGCAAATCGTGAGCATCGCCCTCGAGAAGCAACAGTCGGCCGAGCTCGCCGGGAAGATTGATGAAATCCTCGATCAGCTCATCGCCCTCGAGGGTAACCCCTTCAGCATTCCCACGGGTACGCCCATCGAACTCGTGGACAATGACCCGCTCGAGGCGGTCGAGGAACAGTTTCGAACCGGCGCCATGACCTTGGGCTGGGACCCGACGACGGCGCAGGTGATCATCGAGGCATACCCGCTCAGCGATGTTGATGCTGACGATGACGACGACCCGGTTGATGGGAACGACGCTGAGGTGGCCGAAATGTTGCTGGTGCGGATGCCGGTTGGTACGGCCCGTGCGTTCGCCAAGCGGACCCGTGAGGTGGTGGGAGCCGGGCGTCCCGCGTGCCCGCTCTGCGGTTCTCCAGTGGACCCCGACGGACACGTCTGCACCCTGCCTGAGGTTTGATGCCGGCACCCGACCTCCTGACTGCCGAGCTGACGCTCACCGGGCGCATCACAACGGCGTCGAATGCCACCTTCCTTGCGACCATCGGCGACACCACGGTGGTTTATAAGCCGATAGCCGGGGAGAAACCGCTGTGGGATTTTCCCGACGGCTTCCTTGCCCACCGGGAGGTGGCCGCCTATCTGGTTTCTGAGGTCCTGGGCTGGAACGTGGTGCCACGCACCTGGCTCCGCGATGGTCCCCTGGGCCAAGGAATGGTGCAGCTGTGGCAGCAGACTGATCCCGACCAGAACGCGGTGGATCTCGTTGCCGCGGACGATATTCCGGAGACCGGGTGGAAACAGGTCCTCGAGGGGCAGGATGAGACGGGGCGGATGGTCGCCCTCATACATGAGGACACGCCGGAGCTAAGACGCATGGCGGTATTCGACGTCGTCGTCAACAACGCTGACCGCAAAGGCGATCACATTCTTGCCATGCCTGACGGACACCGGCACGGCGTGGACCATGGGCTCACCTTTCACCGTGACCACAAGCTGCGCACAGTGCTGTGGGGGTGGTTGGGAGACGCCCTGTCGGCCGAGGAACTTGAGGGCATCGACCGCGTCATCGAAGGTCTGGACGGTGAGCTGGGCCAAAGCCTGGCGGACCTGATCAGTGCCGAAGAAATTGCGTCGCTCGTGGCGCGCTGCGCCCGGTTGCGGATGACACGGCGGTTCCCTGCTCCCAGGGGTGGGATGCCCGCGGTGCCCTGGCCGCTGTTTTAAGGACATCAGGGAGACGGACTTAGCTCTTGCCGCCCAATTCAACGGGCAGTCCACTGCTTCGTCGCCGAGTACTTTTTCTACAGGAGGGCCCGGCTCGAACGGCGTTTACCTGGACAATTCGGGGCGGCTGCTCCTATCGGGCTGCAGCGCCCATCCCTCCCGAGAAGAGCACATCGTCACTGCCGTCACCGTTCTCGTCGCCGGAGCCGCCGGTGACCTCGGCCAGCGCATTGTTAGCGAACTCCTACGCGGCGACTCCCTGGTCCGGGTCTCGCCCTGCAATGGGCCGGTACCACCGGTACCTTGGCAGCCGTGGGCAGGATCGGCCGGCGCCTGTCGAAGGACCCAGACCAGGCTTTCCTCGTGGCAGGGTATGCAGTACTTCGTCAGCATGTTCAGCGGCGAGGCCGAACTCCATCACGTCAACAACGATCGCTACGGCCCGCATGAGTGGACCTGGGTCCGCGATGTCCTCCAAGCGCACCGGAACGTCACAACGGACGATCGCCGACCCGGGCGCAGTATGAAGGCAGTCAAGGATCTGCGGTCTGTGACGTCACCCGCCTCTTTGCCGCATGCTACGGGTCGCCGCCCCGAGGCTGGGCTGCTGCGCGAAGGATTCCCCACCGCGCCGCTCAGTCCTAAGATTGAGGGGCTGGGGCGACGGTGCCGCCACAGGTTTGGCCGGACGTGGTGCCGTGGGCGGCCGCTAACCTGTCATCTCGTCCCGAGCGGATCCGGCAATGAGCACGAAGAATTACGTATTGAGGCGGGCGTCGCTGGCAGCGGTCCTCCTTGTCTCTGGCTGTACCTATTCCAACGATGAGCCCGCACAGCCATCGAGCTCGCCCAGCCCCTTCGCTTCCTTGGAAAATCAGGTCCAGCTGTTCATGGACGAAGGCGCGGTGGCCGCCGTCGTCCAGATTCGCTGGCCCGAGGGCGAGTGGTCCAGGGCCTACGGCGTGCGCGACCTCGAGACCAGGGCTCCGGCTCAGCCCACGGACCGGGCGGAGGTCGCCAGCGTCACCAAGACGATGACGGCCGTGGCCGCGCTGAAGCTCGTGGACGACAACCTCATCGGGCTGGACGATCCCGTCAATGACGTCATTCCCGGGTTTACATCCACGCTTAAGCCTCCGGCTCCGATCACTGTGAGGCAACTGCTCAGCCATACGTCCGGAATGCCTGAGGTCAATGATGCCCTCCCAAAGGATGTTGACTTCCGCCCTGTGCTGAGCCAAACACTCACGATGGAGCGGGGCCTGCAACTGGCAGGGACCCTCCCCTGGACCTCTGCCGATGTCGGGACTTTCAAGTACTCGAACACCAATTACCTCGCACTCGGCCTCCTCATCCAGACGCTGCGGCACAAGCCCTTCGTCCAAGTACTGCAGGAGGAGGTCTTAGGCCCTCTCGGTTTGAAGAACACCAGCCTGGACCGCATTGACCCGCACGAAGCCGGTCTTTTGCGCGGCTACGTGACCCTGCGCGGTGAACGGGTAGACACCACAGACAATACCTTCGCGGTCGGCAACCCGGCCGACGGCGCTGTCTCCACGATGGAGGACCTGAACCTCCTCATGGCCGGAATATTCCAGGGACGGGCGGTCTCAGCGTCGTCCCTGCGGGAGATGAAGACCAGCCCCAGCTTCCGTCCGTACGGGCTGGGCGTATGGGAGCATGCGGACGGATGCTCGAAAAACTCGCGGCACGAGGGCCGGGGCTCGTTCTGGGAATACCAGACCGTCGTAGTCAGCAGCGGAGACGGGCGGTACCAGGCCGCGATGACAGTCACAACACCACCAATGCCTACCGAGTTAGAGGACCCCTCCACGCGCGACAAGCGCGACTACCTGAACGGCCGAATCGAGTCTTCACTCAACGAGGCATTGGACCGCATCTGCAAGCCGGCCGGCTGAGAAAGGCCGTGCTCGCTCAGACGGCACACCAGGAACGGGAGAACCTGCGCAGGCCCGGGTATCGAACCCTGCTTGCCATTCAATGATGGGGACCCGAACAAGAATCAGCAGATCCGTGGCAGTTCTGTTGCCACCCTACGGCCGTTCAGATCCCGCCTCCTCCGACTGGTCCTACCCAGCCGCTGAACTCTCCTCCTCCCCTCTGGCGCTCATCGTCGTCCTTTCCGCAGCGGAGACAGCGCTTATACAAGCTGCCGTCTTCGGCGTGTTCGACATGCCATTTATGGCCGATATTCAACTTGCACAACAGGGCCTTCATGGCCTTCTCCCGTCCGCGTATCTGGCAATTTCAATGATGGCCCTCGCGTGACACGGGCGGTACTGGCAGCTACCTCAACGCCTTAGCATGCTGCAGTGGTGTCGGCAGCCGCGATGGCGACACTGCCCTCTGGAGCTTCGACGTAGCCGTCGTTCGCTTTGGCCAGCGCCCCGCGGATAACGTCAGCACCGCTACCTTCGAGTTCGTCCAGCCAGTCCAGCGCGTCGTCATTTTCAAACGGCAGGAAGCCCCATGCGCCCATCATCGCCCCTCTCGGTGTCCGGTGTGCTGGCACCACCATGACAGTGCCCTGACCCGCCCGGACAGCACCTTTCCGGATGACATCTCAGCGCCTAACTGCTGGACGTGCCGGCTAAGGACGTATGGACCTGTTCATGGTCAGTTGATAATTTGAGGCTCCGCTCTTGTCCGGTGTATGCGAGGCGTTCAGGATCAAGAGGCTGACGAGTTGGCAGGTCCAAAGGGAACTGGACCATGAAGAAGCCGTGCAGCGGTGGCTGACGCGCCATGTCCCCCCTAGTGCTGGCCGTTCCGGGAGTGCAGGCGTACGTTCAGAACCGCTGTATGCCGGCACTCGATGGAGCAGACCCTCCATATGCAGACCTGGGCGAAGTTTGGTTCGAAAGCCGTGAGGCTGCAGCGGCAGCGACGCAGTCCCCGGAATGGTCGGCTGTGATCGCCGATGCCCGCGAATTTATGGACACGTCAACGATCGTCGTGGTCTGGGCGGGAGGAGCATCCGGCATCGGCCCAGCGCCGGAACCCATGTATGCGCAAGTCGAGATCGCTCTGGCTGCGGCGGATTCGGCCACTCCACCTGGCCTTCAGCCGCCTACTCAACGAGGGTGAAGAAGCTGGCGGGGTTGTCCGCTAACCGAATCCGCCGCCTCCTCCGGTCGGCCCCAGCCATCTACTGAAGTCGCCGCGGCGACGCCCGCCGCCGCGGTCATCGTCGCCCTTACCGCAGCGACGGCAGCGGCTGTAGCGGCTGTAGAGGTGCCGTCTTCGGCGTGTTCGACATGCCAGTCGTGTTGAATCTTTAGCTTGCACAGCAGTGCCTTGCGCATAACCCTCTCCAATCGCTGCAGCAGTCACTCCGGCAATGCAATGATGGCCCTCGCCCAGTCGCGGCGAAACCAGCAATTGCTGGTTCTCAATGCTGCTGAGGACCAGCAGGGGGAAGGCTCAGCCCGGGAGGGTGAAGAAGCTGCCGCGTCGTCGGCGCCCAGGATGTCGTGCTGGAAGGCGATGGCGTCCACCACTGGATGTCCACGGAGAGGGCAGTAGCCGTCGGCGGGCGGGCGATGAACAGCGTTGCCTCGGTTTTACCCACCTGACCAAGCGCTAAAGTTGTCGTCTCCCCGCTGGCGCTCATTGTCGTCCTTTCCACAGCGGAGACAGTGCATATACAAGCTGCCGTCTTCGGCGTGCTCGGCATGCCAATCGTGACGAATTTTCGGCTTGTGATCGCCTATCGCATCAGCTGGACACTTCTCGGAGCTTGAACACGATCGAGTCGAAGACGGCGCGAGCCTCCCTTGTCAGCTCCGGACTAGTCGATTCGTGGAATTGGACCACCCAGAACATAGCGCGATGGCCGTCCAGATTGACCACCCGGTAGGTTTCGCGCTCAGCAGTGCTCGAGTACCAGCGTGTGCATAGGTTCGAATATTCTGAGTGGACGCAAAACTGACCGTTGTCGCAGGCTTTGATGTCCACGTGGCCCTCCACGGAGTGGTCGAACTCGACCCCGGAGTAATCGCCCACCATGACCTCGACGGGAGGGGTGCTGGCCGTTGATGTCTGCGCCGTCATCGCGTCGACGAAGGCCTTGGCCGACGGATTGACCTCGACGAGCGAGCCCTGCCACTTGCATGCGTCCCTGGGCACATGGTTGGAGGGCCACCAACCGACGAAGACCCCCAAGTCATCCGGGTGATCCGGGTCGTCCTTTCCCAGGCCATCGCCGTCTTTACTCACCCAGCCGCCTGGGACGGTGATCTCGAAATTCTCTTTGAAGCTGGTGACGAGGTATGTACCGGGGTCGATGTCGCCGCTGTCCGGCAGCGGTGGGACCGTGGGCACCCGTGGGACCGTGCGTACCTCCGTAGTCGGTGCGGGAGATGGCGTTTCCGTGGCAGTGCACGCCGAAAGGCCGAGGCAAACGGACAACACTGATGTCATGGAAATGAAATGGCGTAGCAGCACCCGCATGGAGGCCTCCAAAGGCAACCCTTATGCTGCGGACGTTACGCTCAGCCAACAATGACCACAAGAGATGCCAGGAGCAAATGCTCCCCCTTTTTGGACAACGGGGAACGGATGGTGAATCCCCCGTCGGGCGAATGCGGTCATCCCCGCTGGTTCGCCAAAGCCTCGGCCCCACGTGCCCGAAAAGGCGCACTAGGGGGCTGTTGATGAAGTGCTCAAAGCTACACTTTCCGAATGAATTGGTCTCGTCCCTGCTGAAAGAACACCGTCCCCGGGCCTGGCCATGACAGTCTTCGATTCAAATTGCAGCGCTGTGACCCTTCAATGATGGCCTCTGCATGCCCCCGGTGTACCGGCAAAAGTTGAAGGGAGACGTCGTCGAATCGCTTGCAGGACATCCTAAGCAACCCGGCCTGCTCTGCGTTCCGCTGCAGAGACCTACCACCAGCGCCTTAGGGCCCAGTTGTCTGAGGCACCGTCTCCATCGTCTCCGTCCTTGCCGCAATGAAGGCAGCGTCTGTACAGGTCTCCATCATCGGAGTGTTCTGTGTGCCACTGGTGATGGATGTTGAGCTTGCACATTAAGTCTGCGAACATGACGAACTCCGATTGGACGAGCCGATGATCCCAGGAAATACTGCGATCGCCCGCCTAGTAGTAGTCGCGGCTATGGGGATCTTGGGGGTGGTCGCGGCTGGAGAGCCTCCCCGACCACCGGGCATTGCTGGGATCCTTCTTCCCGCAATTAGATTGACGGCGGTACTCACCGTCATACATTTGGGCCAGCCAGTGATGGCCCCCCATCTGCAAAGCAGTTTCCGGATCGTATGACGTTTTCTTCTGGAATTGCCCAGCCGTCTTCTGGCTGGCCGGCGCATAGGGCCGTATAGCTAATCATGGCCTCCGCGAAGCACCAGAAGAAGAGACAATCAGTAGGGCCTGATCCGGCTTGCCCCTACCCCCGGGGGGGTGAAGAGAATCTTCGGGTCGTCGGCGTCTTGCAGGTCGTGGTGGAAGACAATGGCGCCCCCGGCGGGGTGTAAACGAACAGGACTGCCGCGGAACCACGGCGTTACCGAGTAGATGGCGAAGTCGGCGGGCGCGTCTTGGCCTCAACTGGACTCTGCCACCTTCCCCTCATTGGGATGTATTGTCGGCAGCGCGGGGACACCGACTTCTTCACCTCTTCGAAGGAGGACGTCGAGGATCTCGCCGACCGCGACCTCGTCCAGACCTTCCCGGCGGAGCGGCTGATTCGGATGTAGCTCGTAGAAGTTGCGACTCCCGACCCGGCGGCGGGTCAGGTAACCACCCTCGACCAAATCCGCCACGAGTCGGTGTGCGGCGCGCTCCTGGACGCCCACGCTTTCGGCGATCTCACGGATCCGTATGCCGGGGTGGCGCGCCACGCAGTAAAGCGCATGCAGGTGATTAGTTAGAAAGCCCCATTCAGCCATCCCTCAATAGTAGCTGTCATAGGGGACATGTCCCTATTGACCTGTCGTGTGCAACGGCCTACCGTGGCCGGTATCGGCGCAAGAATGCCCCACCGCCGACAACGTCGCGGACCTGGCCGAACTGGAGAGACCCCGCCCGACCCTGTATGACCGACACACTGTCGGAGCACGTGCCTACAGCTCGAGGAAGGATTTCTCATGGCACAACAAACTTCGTACCCGCTCGCTGTCGACGGAGCGCGATCTCCGCACCTGAGCCGTTGGCTGTGGCTGGTCAAATGGCTGCTGATCATCCCTCACGTTATTGTCTTATTCTTCCTATGGTTCGTTTTCCTGGTGCTGTCGGTGGTGGCGTTCTTCGCGATCTTGTTCACAGGCCGCTACCCACGGGCAATTTTTGACTTTAACGTTGGCGTGCTGCGCTGGACGTGGCGGGTCAGCTTCTACTCCTACAGTGCACTGGCAACCGATCACTATCCGCCGTTCACACTGGCCGACGATCCCGACTACCCGGCACGGCTGTCCGTTGACTATCCACAGTCGCTGTCACGCGGACTCGTACTGGTGAAATGGTGGCTGCTCGCACTCCCTCACTACCTAATCATCGGAGTGTTCACCGGAGCCGCCTTCGGCAGCTACAACCAGGTGCGTGACGGCAACGCCTGGGCCTACGGCAGCGGCCTGATCGGCCTGCTGGTATGCATCGCCGGTCTCGTCCTGCTCTTCGCTGACCGCTACCCCCGCGGGTTGTTCGACCTCCTCATGGGCATGAACCGCTGGGTGTTCCGCGTCACCGCCTACGCAGCGCTGATGACCGACCAATATCCCCCGTTGCGGCTCGACATGGGCGGCAGCGAACCACCACCCAGCGCAGACACCCCCGTCATGATCGGGCCGGAACCACTGCCGACGACATAGAAGGGTCCACCCCCGGGGAAGGGACCGCCCATCATTATTCGGATCCGCTACCGCGTCCGACAGCCCTATTAGCCGGGGAGTAAGTCAGCTTTCAAAGGAGTAGTCATGACGGCCAACATCAATATCAATCCGCCGCTCCGCGGACCCACCGGGCAGCGCGGAATGCATCCAATGAGGCGAATCTCTCTGGCCGCCGGCATCCTGTACGTGCTCACCTTTGTCTCCATCCCAACCCTCGCCCTCTACAAAGGGGTAAAGGATGACGCCGGCGCTTTCGTCTTGGGCGCCGGCAGCACTGCCGCCGTGCAGTGGGGTGCCTTGTCCGAGGTCATCGTCGGACTGGCCGGAATCGGCACCGCCGTTGTGCTCTATCCGGTGGCCAAGCGGGTCAGCCAAACCGCGGCACTCGGATTCGTGGCCGCTCGACTAGTGGAAACCTGCCTCATATTCGTCAGCGTCGTCAGCCTGCTGTCGATCACGACCCTGCGAAACGACGTTGCCGGCACCGCCGGGACGGACTCCGCCTCACTGGTCACAATGAGCCATGGCTTGGTCGCAACCTACAACTGGACGTTCCTTCTATCGCAAAGCTTGATGCCCGTGGCCTGCGACCTTCTGCTCGGCTACGTGCTGTTCCGCTCGGCGCTCGTGCCCCGTATCCTCCCGATGGTCGCATTCGTCGGCGCACCGCTGCTCCTTGCCTCCGACATCGCAGTCTTCTTTGGCGCCTACTCCCAGGTGTCCCCGATCGCCGTTCTGGCCGCACTGCCCGTCGCCGTGTTCGAACTGTCACTGGGCATCTGGTTGATCACCAAGGGTTTCAAGCCGACAGCTCTGACCGCGGGCCACCCATAACCAGTGACGATTTGTTCCGCATCGGAAGGGCAAGAACAGCCAATACGAAGTGAAGCGCCGGCCTTCCTTACCCCGGAATCGTGAAGAAGGCCCTCGGGTCGTCGGCACCCAGGAGGTCGTGGTGGAAGGCGATGGCGTCCACGGGCCGGGTGTCCACGAACAGGACCGCGACCGTCCGGGAATGGACCACCGTGTAGCGGCTAAGGTCTTCCACCCAGGAATGGATCCCGGTGTACTCCTCGACGAACAACCCGTCACCGAGCAGTCCCCGCTCCTCAAGCAGGTCATAGACAAGATTCCAGGCGAGATCCATCAGTTCATGGATCGCTGCCTCCACCGCTGGAGCCGTCATACTTTCATCTTCCTCCCGGGGGCTGACAGTCTTGCGGACGACGGCGGGTGTGTCCTTGGGGCTGTTGCTTTGAGCAGCAGGTGTGGCGACTATGGGAAGCGTGGACATGAAGGGCACCCTCCGCAGGCTGACCTTTCCCCTGTGCCTGCTGGTGCTGGTGCCAGGCGCTGCCGGATGCTCCTATGACTACCCGGATCCAGCGGGCACCCAGACAGGCCAAGACAATCGCCCTGACACAACTGACCGGTCACTGATTACGGAATCAGCCGCACGGCCCACCGATCCCCTGGTCCTTCAGCGCGAGGCGAGAAACTACCAGGACTTGGACGCGCTCCTGAAGGTCGCACCCGGGCCAGTCCTCCTCTTCGAAGAAGGTCCAATGGACGGCCCTGCCAGGGGCTTCGGCGGGCGCGAAAAGGTGCCGGCGGCGAGCCAGTACACGGTCACAGCGGCCTGCGTGGGCGCCGCCAGCGCCACGATCTTCATCCGGCAGGAGCACCCGACGGTCA
This sequence comes from Arthrobacter sp. SLBN-122, assembly GCF_006715165.1. Taxonomy (NCBI): domain Bacteria; kingdom Bacillati; phylum Actinomycetota; class Actinomycetes; order Micrococcales; family Micrococcaceae; genus Arthrobacter; species Arthrobacter sp. SLBN-122. The sequence goes on from NZ_VFMS01000001.1 coordinate 4,308,721, forward strand.
CGCTCTGGCCCGTCGAGCTCACAGTCGACTGCCCAGGAACTATGTCCCAGGTCATCACGCTTCAACAAGGCTACGTTTCCGCACACCTCTCCCTGCCCGACCCCGGAGACACGCCCAGAACGGGGGCCGTGGGCGGAGTACGGGTGACCGGCTGAGGCCCGATCTCCGCTTCTCCACCGCACCGGCGGGATCATGAACTCACTCCCAGGTTTGGTATCCGTGCCATAGCGACGACCGTGACCTTCTTTCAGGACTACTCAATACCCGCGCCACCTCCCCGCCCACGGACCCCTCAGTTCACACCACCTCCCTGGGTGGCACCGCCCCGTTACGAACTGCCGGCAATCGTTCCTGTGGGACGATTCGTCTACCAATCCCCAACCTTCGTCCTGGCCATTGAGGCCGTGAAGGTCTACTCCACCGGATGCAACTTTGACCTGACCTGGATGCTCTGCCGCACAGACCAGGAAGACCGGAAGTGGGCGGAGCTCAACGCAGTGTTTCACCGTCCGGCGCCGCAGGTGCGCGACGGCGGGATGTCTGCCGAGTCTGTGCTTCTGCTCGGAGTGCAGTTGCCCGACGGTACTAAGGCCAGCAGCTCGTCGCTGGCGATGTACGCGCCCAAGTCGATGGACCAGGAACCTGATGGGCCGGTCTTCGACTACCGGCCCAGGGGCGGCAACGGCAGGGAAGACGACATGTCCGCAAACGGCGAAGTGTGGCAGTGGCCTCTGCCGCCGGCCGGGGACCTGCGGCTGGTCGCCCAGTGGACCGACATGGGCATGCCCGAAAGCAGTATCGTCCTCGACGGGGCCCAGCTCCGGAACGCCGCCGCCGGTGCCCGGAAGTACTGGCCGGAGGACACCCAGTGACGATGGCCCTGGACAACCCGGTCCTGCTCGTGGTCTTCGCGGCGGTCTTCTTCTACGTCCTCTACGGCGTCATCCGCGCCGCCGTCCGTGACGGCATCCTCCAGGCCGACGAGGGGCGGAAGCATGCTGGTGAAGACAACAACAAACCCATATCTCAGTTCCGGCGATGAGAACTCGGGAAAAGCCTTCATGGCCCTGGAGCCAGCTTTGGCCTTGGATGACTGGAATTTTGGCCGTCGTAGTTTTCCTCTTGCCCTGGTCCGTCATGCAGGTCGGCCATTGCGTCGACTACGCGCCAGGACAGGGAGAGAGCTACTGCGCAAGCGGGCCAATTATCGGGTCATCGGCTGCAAACGTCGTGGCGGTCATATCGGGCCTACTGATCCTCTACTTCATACTCCGGATCGTGCGCATCCTCATCCGACGCGTCCGGCGGCCAGATATGGGACAGCTCCCAACAGATGAGTCTTGAACACACCCACGCCGACGCAGGCCGCTGCCCTATTCGATGCCGCGCTGATCAGCGTCGAGGAGCTGCCTGGCATCGCTGCCCAGTGGCTGGCGGATGGACATTACTCGGAGAGCCTGCGTCTGCTGGCCGGCGCTGACCACGACGATTCGGACGACATCCGGTCATGGTGGGCTCTAGCGCTGACAGAAGCAACATGAGCAACACTCCATAGGCCAAGGATTTGAACATCCTCTGGGACGAAATGACCAGCTACTACCAACCCAAAAGGCCTGACGAAGAAGTCTGGGCCGACGTGGACGAGTACCTGCGCAGCTGCCTTTAGTCCTTTGTCCCGCCCGTCGGGCCCTTCGGAAACCGCTCCGGGTGCTTCGGATCCCTCCCGCGTTCCCGCCAGTATTCGTCGCGCTGCCAGAGCGAGAACCGGATCGCAGCCGTTCCGAGAACGATGACGAATATGGTCTGGACGCCCATTTTTTACGATCAGCCAAGGCAAGGAGATGTTTGGGATAACATTCCACACCCCGAAGATGATCAAGAACGGCCGTGACCAGAACTCGATGCGTGTGAGCTTTCGTCGGGCTTCCTCTGTGGAAGCCGCAGACTTCCTTGCCCGAGGATCTTTCTGCGCGGCTTGCATGACTGAAATGAACCACCGACTCCCGGCCCAGGCAAGGTGCTTGACCGGATCTTGTGGCGGGCTGGCTACGAGGATACCGGTTCGACGGTGTCCTGGATCTTCTGAAGCGTCGCTGGACTGGCGGCAATCTCGATAACTCCGCCATCGGAGTCCAGCGTGATGATCTGGAAGCCAAATGGGACAGCCTGCTTGTTGTCATTTCGGCTGGCTATTCGCGGCGGGAGTTCGGTTTCAAGGGAATCACAGCCATGGGCGCTGAAGTATCCTCGACGCTGAAACGGCCCCGCACTGGACGTGCGGGGCCGTTAGGAACAGCGTCCTTTGATGATAACGAAAGCCGGTGTGAGACGCAGCCCTTGTTGGAAGAACTTCCATCAACGTCTCGGCGGAATCCCGCAGAAAGCTGGTCCGACCAGCAGCCGGATAGTGGCACGAGGAAATGGAAGTTTGTGGGTACGGTTCAGCAGTTTTGCTGCATCCGCTGCGGCGCCGTTCCGGCGCCTCAGTCTGGCTTCCCGCATTGTGCATATTTTTGTGATCGCTTCAGGAATCCATTGCGGCCCTCGGTTCTATACTTCCGGTCGACGCTGTGGGCGCCGCCCAGGCCCCGATGCGAACCCCATCGCGCTCAAGCACGGTGCCGTTGGGCAGGTGGGAGTTGCGGCCGGAGATCCCGCGTGTGCCATCGGGATTCGTCCTGAGCTCGCTGGCGGACCGGTGGTTATCGTGGTTGCCGATTGCCCAGAGGAATTCGACACCGTTCTCCTGAAGGAGGAGGCGCATTCGTTTCTCCGTCTTCCCACGCAACGCTCCCGGAAAGTCTAACCCCACGCCGCCACTCCGAGCAGCAGATCGATCCCGGCGTCTTTCGAGGTCCGAGTGACAGCCCGCAAATGTTAGATATGGCCGTAAAAATCACCCATGACGGCCGCGCGGAATGTCATCTAGAAATCCTAGGCCGGAGGCGTGGCCTCGGTGTGGGTCGCAAGATCAATCAGGGTGCCATCCGTGTCGGTGATGACCGCGATGCCCTGCTTCAAGGCTGCCTTGGAGCACTTCTTGCAGCCGCTCAGCAGGAACCATGCCCTCGCCACCCGGGCCACATGCTGTCCGCACAGCGTGCCGGAGCTCTGTGAAGACTTAAGGGCAAGGTGTGTGGACGTCCCGCCAGGGGTGTTGACGACCATGACGTCCTGGCTGCCCTGCCAATCGGGCCCGTACGCCTCGTTCGCGAGGATGTTGGGCACGCTGTTGCGGATGGTGACTTCGTGTTCTGGCATGACGTCATCCTATGTATGGCCGACCAGGGCGGTGCCACGCCTCGCCCTGGTCGGCCGAACGGTTTAGCCCGGGATGTTCCGTGGGTCGTGGCCGTAGCTATTCTTTTCGGAGATCGTCCCGTCCTGGTTCTTGATGACGTGCTCGACCGTGACGGACTGTACGGCCTCGCGGCCGGCGACGATCGCCTCGTCCTTAATGCTGTATCCGGCACCGAACGCGCCATTAGTGCCCTCACGGCGGTTCTTCCAGGCGCTGTCTTCCCAGAAAGTCTCGATCTCACCCTGTGCCACTGCGTTCTCCTTCAATCGCGGGTAGCGAAAAGCCCCGCAACACGATTTGAACTGCTCCCCGAAAGTCAGACTGAAAAATTCAGTTTTGACTTCCGGGGAGCAGCTCAGCGGGAAGGGGACTTCCATGAAGAGCCGGATGCTAGCCGCTAGAGTTAACCTCGCACATTTACGAGTCCAACTTTCAGGGACCACTTCATATCCGGCCGGGGCTTTTGCAACACGGTCAAATGCCTAACCGCATGACGTGGTGTCCCCTCCTATCGCCTTACGCACAGCCCGGCAATACGCCTTTTGGCCTGGAGCTTTGGGGTGGAAGCTGAATGGACTGGGCTTTGCGCCGTTTGCGAGGAGGATGCTTACCAAGCTTGAAGATTGGTAGTAGTCAACCTTGGCGCCGATGATCCAATCAGCATCGCTGGATTTAGAGCCTGCTGAGCATACTTCGTGACCGCCGAAGGCATCTACAACCGGTGCGAATGAAATTCGTTGCTGTGTTGGGTCGGCTACGGCTACTTCATCCCTGATCTGTTGGTTCAGTAAATCGCTCATTTTATTCATCCAAGTCATGTCAGCCTTGGTGAACGAGAGTGGTATGCCTTGGCTAAGAAAGGCCGTCGAGCCAACGTAGCATGTCGCGGGAGGTACTTTCGGGAATAGATGAGGGTACCCAGCGACCACGATACGAGCTTGTGGGGCCCTCGCCATGATCTGTGCATAGACTTCATGCAGAGAGGGCACCCCGCATCCCTTCAAAGGGGGAAGATTGCAAACGTTCTGCTTTCCGGAACCGAGCGCAATGATGGCATTCGTTACATCATGGTCGTACTTTTGGCATGCGGGATGAAAGGGATCAATTCGAGCATCAACAGCTTTAATGCATGCGCCGAGCACGTCTGCAAAACCTGCATCATTTCCCCCGATGGTCAGCGTGACAAGCTTCACGCTCGGGTCTGTTTTTCCCTCAAGGGCGATTCTGTCGAGTTGGGCGACTTCGTTCCACTGTCCGTGGTAAAAATTTGGGATCTCTGCGCCGGCACAGGCCCAGTGTTTCCCGACCGGAACACCTAATTTGCCACTCATCAGCACCGGATACGCTGCCGCAGATCGGTGGCATCGGTTCTCCTCTTGACCGGTTTTCGTGTCGGTAGGCTGATCCGTCCCGGAGGCAAAGGGCGGGTTGCCCTCACCGGCCGAGTACGAATCGCCAAGGGCGACATAGCGGGACGGATCCACAGGCTTCGCTCCCGGCTTGCAGTCGGTTGCCACGTTGGCCACTGTCCCGACTCTAAGGTTGTCCAGCATGACGGCCGAATCTAGGTTGTGGTCGCCCTGGTCGAAAATAGAAAGGTACAACGAATGGGCTCCGGGACTGATGGGCGTTGCTGCACTGAGGGCAGGCGTCGCGCCGTCGTAGGTGGTGCCTGCGGCTTCCGTAGCCGACATGGACGTTACCCCCGCGGCATTAATGGTGATCGGGTTTCCTTGCGGGTCAAACGCGAAATTGTCCGGAGCGTTGATCAAAGTACCCAAGGTGGTCCACGTCGACTTGTCCAGCTCAGCGATGAATGCGTCGTTATAGGAGGTGCCAACGTACTCCGGGTACTCGTCTGAAAGGAACCGAAAGTCGATGCCGACGAGGCAATTGGCGTTGCTGGGGACGTTTAAGTCGATTTTGAGGATGGTTACATCGAGGTCGGTGTTGCCACGTACGTTTCCACCGGCGATGTTTTGCCCCGAACCTCCTGAGGTGTTTGGTTGATCGGCCAGGGCTGCATTGCCTGTCGTCAACAGTGTGTAGCTGTTGCCCGACTTCGGGAACCCGGCCAGCGGCGTGGTCATGACGGCATTGGGTGTCCCTTGGGGCGGGACAGTGACATAGCTGGCGCCGGTAATCACGCTCGCGTCGGACGCTAGGGCGTTGGCGAGCTGCAAGGGCGACGCTCCGGTGTCAGTGCTGGCTGCAACTGGTGTTGCCAGACTGACGCACGCCGCTGACATTAAAGAGAGGACTACTCCAAAAATGGAGGCCCGACGGGTCAGCGGACCGGAGGTGGGCGTTGCCTTTTTCATGGATTTCTTCTATCACTCATGTCCACACCCTTTGTATGAGCAACTACATTGGTCATTTGTATCAAGCCTCAAAAGCCTCGAGAAGCCTCTCTCTAAGACGTTCTCGGGCGGGGTTCCTATTGCCTCGTTGGACGGAATTAGTGGGATGAGGATATAGGCCAGGCATCGGGTGGGAGGGGATAACAGCTACCCTCCGTCGCATTAGGGGTATAGGGGCTACACATGATGGGGCTGACGACCCGACTCCTTGCATCGGTGTGGATTGTTACGCACCTCCAAAAAAGGAGTCGGCCGCACCCTCCGTGGGTGCGGCCCACTTTTGGCGCCGTTTAGACGTTCTCGCGGACCAGCAGCTCGATCAGGCCGATCTCGGCCAGGCTCTGCAGGTACCTGGTTTCCCTGTACGGATCCAACAGCACGTTGCCCGTGGGGCGCGGCGTGGAGTTGTACGGGGCTACCCGGAAGCGACGGTGGGGCCCTGGTTCAGGGGGGTCAGCACGAGGCCTGCGACGGTTCGCATAGGGCTCGTCCGCAGGTTCCGGAGCCAACTAGCTCCCGATCTCACACACCAGCTGTTTTTGACGTGAGTTGTAGGCCCCTGCGGACGAGACTTTCAACAAGGAACGGCCTGTTCCTGCCTAAACACGTACTTGTGAACACGCAAACGTGGTCAGTTGATTTGGAAGTTTGCGGTGTAGCCACAGCCTGAAGTTCAAGAGAAATCGGGCACGCAAACTTGAGCGAGGCCCTCCGGGAATGGAACTCGCTGCAGGAATTCGGGGGGGAGGCACAATGCTGACTTTGCCATCCTGCTGACCTGTAGTCCTAGTTTGGGGCACCTTTCTCATGTCGCAACTCCAGGGTGAGTTGATCTGCAGCTGCGAACTCGCGTACTCGGAGTTGAACAGTCCGCTTGCGTATGACGTCTTCCGATTTTGAAGAGGCAAGTGTCCCGAAAGGGTCTTGCACGGCTCTCACGAAGGGTGGGGCGTTTTCGAGATCGGCGCGAAGATTGCCAACGAGATAGAGCCAGAAGCGATTTCTTAATTCGCCCCCGGCCGTCTTCCACTCGTTCCAACTCATGGCTTGAACTTGTGCGTCGACTCCGGACGATTTCAGTTCAATCATTCGATCGATTGAACCACCCTGGATGGTCAGGACGTCGAAGCCGGGGTAGAGCTCGCTGATGCCCTGCTCAGCGAGCTGGTCAAACACTTGGCCGACCACGGTGGACTGTTCGATGGCGGCTACGATCATCTCCGGCGAGCTGACGTCGACGATGAGCACGTCCGCATTCTCAGAGGGCGTCTCCCCTGGGAGTACGACGGTCTTCTGCCCGGCGAATCGTCGCTCCTCGAATGCGAAGGATATACGCATGCCAAGACGGTCAAGTTCGTTCAGGTCGGTGCCGGCGGCTGCCCTTGGCACGCCTTCAGAACCACCCCCTTGGTCGCCATGTCCGTCACTTGCCGCCCCGGGTTGACCGTTCTTTCCTTGGGTCTCGTGTTTGGGTCCTGTTCCCTCGATACGGATGAGTTCTCCCTCTATCAGAAGGTCCTCGTAGCGGTGCAGCGGGATTCGTGGTGCAGCACGGGTCGGAGCGGGAGGGGTTCGGTCTGCTTGCCCGGTGGCCGCTTCTGTTGACTCGCCGTCTGTCGTGTCGAGCTCGTGGCCTTCAACGCGGTTTGCCAGTTGATCGACCTGATAGGCGTCACCTCCGAGATCGGCAAGGTCTTGCTGCACCTCCTCCAGCTTCTCCGCGGCGCCGGCCAGATCGAGCAGTTGCTGTCGCTGCGCGCGGTCTGCGTTGATGAACGATAAAAAGGTCTCGACAGTGTTGACCTCCAAGGTCTCCGCAAGAGCCAAGGCCAAGGTATGAGCGTCCTCTGCTATCGGCGGCCACGCCGGGCCGGACCACACGGCGAAACCTTGAAATCCTGATTCCTCGGAGCGCCGCACGTAGTACGTCCGCTGGGGAATGTAACCGAGGTCCTGCCCTCCGAATGAACAACGGAGATTCAGCGACTCCACGAGTTCCAACTTCTCAGCGAATTCAGTCAAGACCCGCTGGTCGGCTCTACTCCGGTCAGCTCGATCGGCACTTAGACGGGCGAGTAGCGGTGGGATGAGGTCTCGGAGTCCTTGGCGGAAAGTGCCGAGGCCGGATGGTTCAAGAGGAGTCTCGCCCGGCCTCGCCGACCACTCCAACGCGCTCTCAAGGAGTGGGGTCCCGAAGAGCTCGCGGAGCGGACGAAGCGCTCCCGGCTCGGCCTCAAGAACGAACAACGGCACCTTGTTTTGAACACCGCTCCGTTCTCGGCTGCCAGACACCGACGCGTACACCACGTCTCGCGCGCTGAGGAACTCGTACCCAGCCGCAGTGCGAGCGGCAAGCGGGGTGTCAATAAGTGGCGCCCCGTTGTTCACAGTGCTACCGACCAGGAGTTCGAACATCTGTCGGTAGATCGGCCGCAGTTCCGAGCGCAGCGCCTGGTCGGTGATGCCCGCCGGGTAGAGTTGCGAAATGCGTACGCAGAGATCGTGCGCATCCTCGGCATTGAACGCGGCCGGAGTAAGCTCACCGCGGACTTGCAGTTCGTCGAGGCAAGCGCGGAGTGTGGACGCCGGCACCCCAGTCGGTTGTTTGAGGACGGGAAGGTAGACATCGGCGTCGCGCCCGCTGCGGCCCAGACGACGAACAAGCTCCTCGGATCGACGCCAACTCTGGTTTGGACGCCGCGGACCATGACTAGTGGGGCAGATCGCGTGGTGACGAAGGCGGTAGAGCCATAGATCTGGGCCAGCATTAACGAGTTCTTCCGACGTTGCTCGCGGAGGAGCCGTGCGGGACGACGGCCATTTGCCGGCTCCGACGAATGCCAGCTTGGCCTGGGTGTGGCGGGCGTAGGTGTTCCAGTTGCGAACGAGGTGGTCGAGCAGCTTCTCGGCCACGTCGGTGTCCCTACGGAGGGCGACTCTCGCGATCTCGTCGAGCCGATCAAGGTTGTGAACCTGATAGAGGTAGTGATCCGTCTGCTCCCACCGTGGATGGGACGCAAGTGCGCCGACGAGATCCGATTGGTATTCGGACCAGACCTTGTCCAAGCCCGAGAAAGCCCATCCACCAGGGAGACCGAGACCCTTAGTGTTTGTCCACCCGGTCCCGGTGTCGTCAACATCGTGAAAGTGGATCAGTCTCAAACCACGGCTCACTCCGAGCCAAGCGAAAAAGTTGCGCCAGCGATCATCGATGGTGGTTTCAAGTGCTTCGTCGGTGTCGTCATCTAGGTCAACTTCTCCCTCGTCGGGATCGATTGTCGCTGGACTCGCGTCGTCATCCTCGTTGACACCGATGCTGGCAGAGAACTCGGCGAACACGTCGGGCGATGCAAGGAATCGGACCTGCAAGACCTCGCCCGCATCGGCCATTGCTTCAACGATCGGCTCCACAGAGTCATCGCCAACCCAGTCGCTTCCGAAGTAAACCTGATGGGCCGGTGCCCAGGTCAACTCCCCGGTGTCATCGGCACGACACGGAACATCAAGGCGACTGAGATTGAAGAACGCTCGATCCGAACCGAGCCGGCCCATGGGAAGAGGCTGATCGGATTTGGTGGTTTTTCCGGCCAATCGACATATCGTGGCGAGCGTTTCGATGGTGCGGTTTGACTCTCGCAACTCAGCATCGGACCCTGCCGTGCGCGTTAGTCCTGGGAGGACCGCAGCGCGCATTACCTCCTCGAAGCGGAACTCTTTGACGTCAAAGAGTGCATCCCACGCCTTCATCTGGCGCTCCAGAACCGACCTCTGTTCGGTCCTGCCGAGCGTGCCCCAGCAGACCCCATGTGCGAGGAACTGTAACTTACGGAGGGGAAGTTCCTCTGCGGAAGAGCGCGGCGGGTAAAACGCACTTTCACCTCGCAGTGCTATCCGCCTAACGGTTCCATCGTCGTTTTCGCCGACAGGGAAGACCGGTTCCAGCCGGGCGCTCTCCTCCAGGGCTTGGCGATCCGCCGCGTCCGATCGTTCCCAGAGGAGTGCACAAAGATCAAGCACTGGGTCAACCTGATAACGAGCGTCGAGGCTTGGCCTCAACGCTGTCTTCCCCGTGTCGAGATTGTGCGCAAGGGCGCGTAGTGAGTCAATCGGGCTCAGCGCCACTGACCCGTAGGCCGCACACACCCTGGCAAGCGTGCCTTCACACAACTCCGGATCAGGGAATTGTCTTCCTTCAAGGACGCAGTCCGGCTTGAGGGAGGCAGCGAAGGCGGAGCCCTCCGCTCCAAGAACGTGCGATGGAAAAACCGCCTCATTGAGGGCGAGTTCATTCGGTCCTGAGGGCAGGAAACGGACACCCGTCATTGCCCTGGCAATGGCCTCGGCGAGGAGTCCGCCTGCCGACCCGGAATCGCTTTCGCCTCGATCCAGAACTCGCAGGACGTAACGGGGGCCACCCTCGGCAAGGAGGTGAGGCATGAGCATCCGCACAAATGTCTCGGCTGCGCAACGTACGAGATACCCGTTGTAGTTCGACTCGGTGTCCGCGACTTGAATGTGCTGCCGTGAAAGGTCAGTCGTGAAGGCCCCGTTGACCAGCAACGAGCAGGATGAAGCCTCCTGGGTAGGCAGGAAGACGTGAAACCTGCGGTCCTCCGGCCTGACCCGTGGGTCGTCGGCATCCCGGACCGCGACCGACACTTCGCTGACGTCCACGCCCTCCCATGCCGGCCCAGTCAAGCCGTCGCGGTGATCGCCGATTCGCACGTTACCGTCGTGAGCGATCCAGTAACTGTCGCCCTTACCTTCACGGTTAACCAAGTCGACCCTGAAAAGGCCCGACTCCGTCAGGCCAACACACCGCTCGGCGCCAGAGGAAGTCACTCGGTGCCTCTCCAGGAGCCACTGACGGTCTGACTCCTCGCTGGAGGTCGAAACCTCAATGACCACTTCTTCAAGGTGCTTGAGGAAGAGCACACTGGTCATCGGCAGGTTCAATAATTGATGCGCGAGTGCTGCCTTTTGTTCGGAGCTAACCCGTTCGTGGAACGGGAATCGAAACGCGCTGTGATAGCCGGTTGCACGCAGTTGGTCCCAGGTCTCGTGCCCCTCGGCGATCGCCCACGGGAAGCGCATCGCCGGCACCCCGCGGACCTTGCCGCGGTCAAACTCCTTCCAGAGCAGAGACACCTGCGCTTCCGCCTGCTCCCGCCCCAATCGGAAACACACCGTCTCGGAGTAGGCCTCTGGGCTGTCGGTGATTTCAAGGACCGACTTGAAGCCCAACCCCTTGTGACCGATGCTGGCGCGCTTAGGGCCCCCGGACTGCGCCTTGGAACTGGCTCCCAAGCCGCACAATCCGCGAATATCGGCCTCTGTGAAGGGGCGCCCCGTATTGGCAACCCACAGCTCGCTGTCGGTGAGTCGAAACAAAACCCTGTCTTCAGTCCTCGCAACGCCCACCAGCGCGTCATCCGCATTCTGGAGGAGCTCATACACGAGACGCCCGCGATAGTCATGGGCGACCTGCGCCTCTTGGCTGACGTCCTCCAGGAGCCGGCCCTGTGACTCCCGGTACACAGCGAGGTTCTCACGGCAAATGCGCTCGAGGATGTCATCGGGCAGGGGCGTCGTCGCAGTCACGTACGTATTCCACCACATGGTCCCGACAAAATGTGGGTCGACCTCGCGAGGGTTCGGAGTTTTGCGCTTGTGTCAAAACTCCCTACTAGGTATGCCCGTGGATTGGACCAGCCTCCTGGAACGTCTAACTCGCTAGCGATGGACTAGTCGCTCACGTATAACTCCGGCCCTCAGATGCGAGCATGAACGCGAAGGCGGATCGCAATGTGGTTACTGCGGGTGGTTAAGGGAGGGCGCTCATATCTCGATCATTCGAAAGTTGCGGGCCCCGGAGACCGTCCCTGGCTGAGCTCCAACGCAGCGGCCTCTTGGCAGGCTGGATTGTCCGGCTGGGTGATAGTTGGGGCCGTGCGGCCTAATAAAGGAAGTCGTGCTGGCCGACCTCGCCGCGCCTTTGGGCCGCTTTCATGGCAACTCGAACCGCCTTAACACGGATGTAGTTGAACGTCCTCACGACTTCTCCCGGCGACGCGTTGGTATTCAGGGACCATGCAACGAGGTCGTTGTATTCCTTGCGCGCCTCTACGTCCTCAGGTAGGGAACTCTCGGCCAGAGAAGCCATGTATGCGTCGGCAAGGCTGTGGCAGTGCTCACCTGTGTAGTGGTTCTTCAAAAAGCTAGCTTCCATGGCCGCGGCCAGTTCGGCACTACGAGCGTCTGAATTCATTCCTGGGACGCTCTCTCCGGGGTGTCTGCCGTGTCTCGCTTCCGCGACTTAAACAAACCAGCGACTTTTCCACCCGCCGCGCCCGTGGCTCCAGCGAGTGCCCCACCGAGGCCCTTGACCGCGCTGAGGGCCTGCGGCTCATCCGGAATACCGTCGCCGTCCACATCTACGGCACGGAACGGGCGGGACACCGCAGCGGCAGCGCTTGCCACCCCCGAGCTCACGGCGGAGGCACCGGTTGCCACCCCTTCTCCAACTGTGCTGGCCGTCCCAGTGATCCAGCTTCCCGTGGACTTCGCTGCCTCCTCCAAGGCTGCAAGCGCCCGGTTGGGTTCGGATTCCTGGTCGTCGGCGTCGGACAATTCGATCTGCAGGGCAAGGTGGGCCGGGAACTCTGCCGGAGCCTCGGGGAATGCTTTACGGGCGGATTCAACGACGTCCCGGCCAAACACGAAGCGGCTCACGCCGCCAGTCAGCGCACCCACGCCGTATTCGATCGCCGTCTGATGTTTTCCGTTCAAGGTTTCCCGCACGGTGTCCAGCTGACCCGTTTGCATGGTCCGTACGAGGCTTTGCGCGGCGCCGCTGGGCAAGGTATCAGCCAGCGTAGTTGCCCAGTGGGACCAGTCCCCGCCGGCGGCGGCAAATTTCTGGCCAACGCCCACCACACCGTCGGGGGAAGTCTCCGCGACGTCCTTGGCCATGATGGCAATCTGCTCCTGGCTTACCCGCTCATTGGTCAGCCCGTAGACCAGGGCATGTGCCTGGTCCTGGTCAAGGGCCTTCCCATGGATGTCGGCGAGGGCCAGGCCGTAGATCGCTGTGAGCTCAAATTGGAGCTGCTGATCTCCTGCCGGGAGCAGCGCCGCGATCCGGTTCGCACCGCTTTTTGCCGCACCCATGGCCATATTCTTTGCCGCAACTTTCGCCGCTTCCTTGGCGGTTACCTGCACGGTCTTCTTGGCGGCCTGCTTGCCTGCAGTCTTGATACCGGCGGCCGCTACTCCCCCGCCCGGAATGAGGGCAATTCCAACTTCAGCTGCGATCGACCCCGCAGTAATCGCGGCCCCTGCAGCCGTAATTGACGTGCTGTAGTGACGTTCGAGCAGCCTGATTACCTCTGCGGGGGTCGCCTCAGGACGCCGGCGCCGAATCCGCATGACGTATTTGCGCGCGATTGAGTGACGGGCACTGACCGCCTTCGCGATGTCTGCGTTCGCTTCCTCGTCGTCCAGCTGTGTCTCCAGCGTGACAGCTTCGCCTTCGGTCATTTACGTTGTCCCCCTCTAAACCACAGGCTCAACCCTGAGCCTTCCATCAACGCTGCAATTCAATTCGCGGCAGGGGAACCCGGGGTCCCCTGCGCGCCGTCATCAGTGTCCCGCATGAGGCGGCAACATCGTGCCCGCCACGCGGCACCACTCCGGCCACACCTGCTCCCACTGCAAGTCCGCCCGTGGTTGGTACCGCCCTCATAGGGAGCGAAGCTTCTCGATGTGACGGCGCTGTTCCTTGTCGTCTTGCTTGACGTGCACGCTGACAAGCACGCGGTCGCCATCCGGCTTGTAGTAAATGCGACCCATGTCTTCACTACCAGCAACACCGGTGCCAAGCTTCGAAACCTCGCGCCAGCCGCGCATACCTTCCAGATCCTTGCCCACAACTTCGCCCATATCAATCTGCACCAGCGATCGCATCATAGACGCTGATGAATCGAGGTTGGCCAATACTTCAATGCTGTCGAGAACAAAGGTCAGCCGCGAGAAAGCCACATCCAGAAATCCAGAAACACCACGACGAGGTGCCCGGGCCGTCACGTTACGTCTACGCCGCTCTCGCTCGTGTTCCCCTAGTTCTTGGAGCCGTTCTTGTAGGCCGACCACAGTTGCCTCTAGCGTCAAAATCCGTACGTCGCCTTGCTCCGCCTGATCACGATAGTTCGCCAGGCTGCTACGAAGTTCGGAGTTTTCCGCGAACGCCAGTTCAAGAAGTTCTTCGGTCTCGGCCTGACGTTTCAGGAGTTTTTTCGTTTCAGCAGCTTGCCGCGGATCACGGCTCAGCTCTGCAAGCTGATCTTGTAATGCCTTTTGATGATCTAGGGCCCGATCTAAATCGTCGGAAAGTTTTGACTCCCGACTTGAGGCGGAAGTGAGCCGCTGTCTTAGGAGCGAAACTTCAGACTCAGAGGTGCTGAGACGGTCCCTGAGTTCGGCCGTCAGATCGACCAATTGCTCGACCTGTGCTGCGAGATCCTCTAGCGGCGAGACTGAAGGTGCCGGAGCGGGCGCAGCTGTTGGCTCGGCTGAGGCGGGCGAAAAGACGGCGGAGATCTGAGCCACGACCTCTTCGTGGCTCCCTATAAACCGGAGCCGGGCAAACCAGTCGTAGAACTTCCCCTCGGTTGTGGGACGATGGCTGACGTCCCACCGCTGGACCGAAAGACCTCCGGCCTCGAGTGCGTCGACGACATCCGTTGCAAGTCGCTCAGGGGCGTTAAAAACAAGGTAATGACCAAAGCGATTGGTCTCGACCTCCCACTCACCGTGGAAACCTAGGAAGGTTTGCTGCTCACCGAGGTCGTCAATTTGCGGCGCGTATGGGATAGAAGCTCCTGCGAAAAGGAACCTGCTGCAGTCCTCGACTTCCCACGATGCCCCGGAAACGTCGACCACGTCGTGGGCAAACAACGGGTACACCGCGCCCTCGTAGACAATGCCGGCATATCCGTCCGGAGTTAATCGGACCGGTCGACGAACAAATTCCGCAACTACGGACGCACCATCTTGGATACGTACAACGACTTGCTGAGAAGCCATTTCAGGCTACCGAAGCGCACCTACAAGCGGGATCGCCCCATTTGCGCTTACAGACGGCACAGGGCTTGTAGTAGAGGTGTTCGATGAGTTGCTCATCCGTGGCCTGGTCCGGACCAGGGAGCCTCGAAAACGCATGAGGCCGATGCTGATAAAGCACGTCTCCGGGAACCAGCCTCGTATCCTGTTGATCGGCTACGTTGGCACGGGCGATAAGGCCGTCATTGGGTATATAGGCGTCAGTGTCGGCAATATCAATTGGTCCCAGGTCATTGCTGCCAGGGAGTCCGATGCCGAACTCCAGGTCAAAGTAGGACGCATGTGCTTTGTCGCCGCGCTGCTTGGACATAGCGCTAACAGACAAGATGAGGTTGTCGTCGACCTTTACGTCTAGTTCCAGCCGCTCGACCAGAGGTGGTGCTGTCTTGTCAACAGCAATGGCTACCATGCCGAGAGACGTTCTCGGATCGCTGGCTTGGGGTTGATCAGCAAGCTCAGTTGGCGCCACTATGGCGAACTTTGCCGCGCCGTCGGTGGGGTCGGTGCAGTACAAGTGAAAGCGGTCTTGACATACCTCGCCATCATTCGGCATGGCTGTTCCGGCCCTCAACAATGGAAGGCGTGAACCACGCGCCATTTCCAGCTCAATGGGCTTTGCCAGCACCAGCCGCTGTGAGTCGTGAGCTATGCGCGCCGCTCCCTGCGAAACAAGCGTGGCACTGTTCGCAGGGACGAGTACTCGTTCAGGCCCGAAGAGTTCGTGCAGTCGGCTGCGAATGCTTGGCATCGCGGCCATACCACCGGCAACCAGGCAAAGTGAGACTTGAGCGGGTGCCATGCCGACGCTGTCAAGGAGTGATTCAATCTCCTTGATGCCGGATGCCACAAGAGGTCGTGTAATTGCGTCCAGCTCTTGCCGCGTTAGCGGGTACTCAAGTGTGGTCTCGGATTCTGGAAAGTAGCCTGGACGATAGAAAGTGACGCTCGGCCGCTCCGAGAGTGCAATCTTGTTCCGTTCCGCATCCTGCAACAGCCTGAGCCGTGCTTCCTTCGTGGGGTGATCTGATTTAGAGATCCCGTGCTTCGTAGAGAATCGCGCGACGACCTCGTCACGTATCACTTCATCGAATTTGTCGCCCCCGACTGTGTCAGTTCCCCCGTTGCGGAGCTGGAGGATCCGCCCTGGCTCAATTCTGCAAAGTGTGAGGTCGAGGGTACCGCCACCCCAGTCAACGACCAGTACGTTGCGTCGCATCAGGCCCCGTATTTCGCTGTCGGTATCTGCTGCACCGCGGAGGTAGCCGTAGAGGGCTGCAAGTGGTTCGTGAACAAACTGAGCCACAGAGATTCCGGCGTGGGCGAACGCTTCTCGAAGAGCCGCGCGTCTCGGGCCGTTCATGTTCACAGGAATCGTAACCACTGCACGGTCCAGCTCGCCCAGCACTTGTCGCTGACCGCTTCGCCGTGATTCGGAACGGACGTGGCGGATGACATCTGCCACAATCTCGATGGGGCTGCGGTCGACGCCTCCGACAGTCACTGATTCCTCGCCTAGGAGAAACTTCGGGGAGCGCACGGTGTTGCCATACACGCCGAGACCGACTTCTTCAAGCGCATGGCGGGCCTCGCGTCCGACGACGACTTCCTCGCCCTCGTATCGAACGACAGATGGGTGCGGCAGGCCTTCATCGTCCAAAACGTCAATAACACGGTCGCCAACCACCACAGAAACCAGACTGTTAGTCGTTCCGAAATCAAAACCTGCAATCATTGCACTCCCCCATCCAGTTCCTTAAGGCGCGTGACCTCACCACCGATTGCAGTGAGTGCCCTGTCCACAAACTCCTCCGCTACACCTGTGCTTCCATGGCGAAGGGCGTGAAGCCCGTCCCCTAAAAGCTCAGCCTGAGTAGCGAGCCGTCGAATCACCTGCGTTCTGAGAGCCTCATAGTCATCGACGTGGTGGCTCTTATCAACCACGCGGTTGCTTTGCTCTACGGAAAGCCGCAGCTCAAGTTCGTTGGCTCTGGCCGCCAGCTCCGCGGCATCTGCTCGTACCTTCTCTAGATCTGTTGCCAGTCTATTTCCCAAACCCTCGGCCCTTATGGCACGAAGCTCCTGCTCCCGAGCTTGCGAAATGGCCTTCTCTGTTTCCCTCTTCGAATCACGGAGAACACTCTCGAAGTGCCGTGAGACCTGACTCAGTGCCTCTGTATTCCTTGCTGTCGCCAGAACAGCAGCCGTCTTGTATGCACTTGGCAGTGCCGGAGCGTCCCAGACGGTGGCGCTCATGTCCTCGATGAACTGCCGCGAAGTCCACCGATCGCGGAGAACGCGGAAGAGCTCAAGAGCGGTTACCGCGTTGGTGCGTAGCCGCTCCCGGCCTGCGTCGGTAAATTCGGATTCATCTTTCAGCCCCAAGTCGCTGAATCTAACCTGCTTGGCGGCACGGTTAACCTCTTCGGCGGTAAGCCTTTTCAAGGGCTGCTGCTCCGTCAAGTGCTCAATCCGCCCCTCGAAGAGTTTGTGGCTGGCGAAAGCCACGACAACTAGATCGAGAACGCGGCGACGCACAAGCGTTTCTGATCCCAGCTCAGCCAGCGATGACAATAAAGCCGGCGGGACGGCGAATAGCAGATCTCTACCCGCTAATTGCCGAACAGTATCGGTTTCTGCTTGCTCATCCTCTGGCCGTACGGACAGCTCGAATATATCCTTCCGCGACAAATTTAGCTTTCGTCCCGCTTCGCTGTAGGCATATTCCATCAATGCGAGGATCGTTTTGGGCCGCTCCCGCTTGCTGCTGTTTCCCGGGTTGGGCTGCTGTGGGCCGGTGGCCGCTGGTTCCTTGGAAAGGAGCGAGTGCGAGCCGTCAGTCGGATGAACTCCAGTGGGTCCGTCGTCTGTTGTCACTTTCTAAGAACTCCTTGACGTTGAACTCGAGGTCGGAAACTTCTGTACCATTTCTCGCTGAGACGGCTGTGTCGAAGGCTTTCGGCATGTCGCAGCGCCGCAGCGAGGTCTCCTACAGCCAGCGCGTGCTCAGCCAACACCAGGTGGAGCTTGAGCGCGTCGTATGGTCGTTGCGAGCCAATATTCGCAGCCAGCTCAGCCATGTCACCGCCTGCTGTGCCGTCAAGTGGCAATGCGGTCCACCGGAGCACTTGTTCGATTATCGAGTCGCTGAGCGCGACATCTAGGCTCGGGTGTGGCGACTGCGACAGCGCATCGGGCGACCAGCTTTCCCCTTTGAGGAGCGCCTGAAGGCGTAGAGACACTTCCGCAACGCGTTGGCTCTTGGTCTTCGTCATGGCGCGTTCGAACTGGTTGTAGTGAAAGGCGACTATGCCACATATGGCCTCTGCTGGAGGGCGATCGAAACTTCTCAAAATTCCGACAGCCTGATCGTATTTGCCCTCATAGCCACTGCCCTCACCCGATCGCTCGGAACCCTCTGCCCCAGCAGCATCCTCGCGTGCCAGAACGCCATAAAGGTAGTTTGCGAGACCGGACTGATACCGGACTGCAGTGCGGTGTTGCTTACAACGCATGATGAAGTCGTCGATAGACCTGCGGCTTAGCTCGCCCCCGTCGACCAGGCGCGCCAAGGCAGCGTCAACGCCGTCAAGATCGTCCATATCAGCCAGAGCGAACTCGAACTGGAAAGTCTCCACAACATCCAGATTCGAAAGCTTCACGTCCACAACACCGCTCCGTTGAGACGACAGAAATTCTGCAGCGTCTCCAATAGAAATTGTCCTGCCATTGATGCTCACAGCGTCAGCTGTGCGAATCACCCAATCCTTCGGCATGGTTTCGCTGGTGATGATTAGCCGACTCCTGCCGCATTCCCGCCCATTGAAAACGAGAACAGGACGTCGCACGGGGTGACCCTCAAAAGTGTGTACGCGGAGATCCCGGGCCGTTGAAAACTCCACCCCGCAGGTCGTACACGGAAACGTCACCTCTTTGGGCTCCGCGAATGGACTTGAACCTTCACCTGTAGGCTCATGAAATTCCATGTAGCCGGTGTGCCAAAAACCCACTATCTTTCGACCTGCCCAAGAGACAGTTGAGAATCAATGGGCGTAGGGCGGCGAAGTCCATGCACCCAGTGCCTTTTCTCCGTGTGGCGCCCTCGCAGGTCTCCGGACCTACTCATGCCTTTCCTTTCGACGAACCCCCAACGCCGATCAGCCATAGCTGAGCAAGCCGTTTTCATTAGTTCGAGATCATATCCCTGCTGGCAGTGCCGTCGTGTACGGAACGCTTCCATTACGCCTTTAGGTCTCAACTCTTTTCCCCTGTCCGATTCGTGGTCATGGTGCACTGTTCGTGCTTCGCAATTGCTGTTCTTATCCATGAATGGTTGCTCACCCACCACAACGCCCCTTGCGATGAAGAAACACTCCAAATCGGACGCTTCGTGTGAGTGTCCTGCCTCCCAAAGAGAGCCGACCAGTTGCGCATCAGAGGTTCCAGGAACTGGTCAATTACGGAATCTGGATCCGTGCAGCTTCCTGGAGCAGCGGATCAGAAATCATGACGGTGGCAGCTCCTGGTGCAATATCGAAGGCAATGTTGCCCCGTGCCTTATCGCCGGGCAGGACCTCCCCTGAACCCAGTTGGTTATCGGCGAACATGCTCATGTCTGCCTTACGCCCGTTGGCATCCTTTGCCGAGAAGTAGAGCGGGTTGGAGCTCGTCTTGCCGGATTCCGTTTCCCAGAGCACGTCCAGGAGCAGGTAGGTGCCGTTCTTGGGCGGGGTAGCGAACGCGCCGGTGGTGACAGAGTCGGTGCGGACCGCGGACACGACAGTGATCCTGGCGACGTTGCCGTTGCGCATCTTCACGGAGAACGGAACGCCCACAGTAGGCGCCGCGGGAGCGGCAGGAGCGGACGATGGCGGTGCTGCCGCCGTCGGGGCGGCCGTAGCGGCGGCAGCCGGTGCAGTCGCTTCAACGGAGGCCGTGGCGGAGGCGATGGGGCTGGAGTCCGCGGCCTGCTTGCTTCCGCCGGAGCAGGAGCCCATGACGATGGCCACCAGGAGGACGCCTGCGGGGACGACGAAGCGCTTTTTCTTGTAAAACGGCCGGGCTGCCGGCCTCTGGGCAGCCGGCGGGACAGGGGCAAAGTTTTGGTTGGTCATGATGGTGCCTTTCAAGTGATGCGATTGGATGATGCTGCGGAGTAGCAGTGGCTACTGTTTTTCCCATTTGCCGCAGCGGGTTGAGTTGAAGTCCTGCCCTGCCGAGAGGGTGACGACAGGTCGGCCGCCGCCGGGGATGTCGTTTTCGATGATGTCGCTGCCGTTGCTGCCGCTGCGGTAGATCCCCCAGTAGCAGGTGGAGCCGACGGCAGCCGCGGCCCGATAGGTGCCCGGTTCGATGTCGGTTCCCACCGTCCATGTCCCGTCGCCCACGGTGCGAGCCGCTTTCGCCTTTTCGGCCCCGGTCACGGCGTCCTCCCGGGCCTTGACCGCTGCCTCAGCCGTCTTCACGGCAGCATCGGCCTTGCCGACTTCGGCTTCCCTGGCCGCGACCTTGGACTCACGGGACGCGATGCCGTTCTCCAGGGTGTCGTACTTGCCTTTGAGTGACGCGTAGCTGGAAAGCGCAGCGTCCCGCTCGGTCTCGACTGTGGACTTCTCGCCAGCTAGGGACTTATACGCGGTGCTTTCCTTAGGATCCGGCAATGCCGTTCCAAGCGCCGTTCCGCCGGCTAACAGCACGACGGCGGCTGCCGCCAGAAGGGCAGGCTTCTTCCGGCCACGCTTGGCCACCTGGGCAGGAGTCGCATGCCCGGCTTGGTACACCTGATCAGTGCCCTGGATCTCCCCCGGGCCGATGTCGTTGTTAAACACTTCTCCCCATTTCATGAGTGCTGCAGGTCGGCGGCGGGATACCTCCCCCCAATGTGCGGTTTCCCGCCGCCGCCACAGCTTGGAGATCACCTCCTAGCTGCAGGAAAAAGCTATTACCGGTCGATCTCGTCATGGCTGCAAGCAGCTGATAAGGGGGGTTATCAGCGCAAATCTGGAAACTTCGGTCCGCTCGAGTAGGCTTAGGGAAAGCACCGATGGAAAGGGGGTAGCAATGGAGACAGCGCCGACAACAATGCGAATGACATTGTCGGATATAGCGTCCCTCGCACAGGTTCAGCGTCCGGTCGTCTCGATGTGGCGGAAACGCTCCAGCGCAGGGCCCCTGCCATTCCCCGCACCCGCCGAAACCTTGAATGGCATCGAACTCTTCGACGCCGACGAAGTCACCGCGTGGCTGCAGGCCACCGGCCGGGGCAACAATCCTGAGGCAAGGAACGACGTCGCCGTCCACGCGACGCCTGCCGGCAGCGGCTCGCTGAGGGACGGCCGCAAGACCTTCGACGGCCTGACGGCGCTGCTCGCACTGAAAGTAATCTCCGGACAAGTGCTGGGCACCTTAGGTGCTTCTCGTCTCTTGGATGAGGCCGATGAGGCAGATCCGGATGATTTGTTCCTGTATTCGGAACTGGAGGCCCTGGGATCTTCGCTTCCCGGGCTCGCCAACTTCGCCGACAGGCTGGCCGATAGCGCCTACAGCGCTCCAGCCGCGTTTGAGAAACTTCTGACCCACCGCTTCAAGGAGGGCCTGAGGGAGCATGCGGAAACAGCTCTCACAGCGGCCGCCCTCAACCTCGTCAGTAACGCAGCCATAGAGCTTGCGGCCACGCTGGATAGCCGGCCCGTCTTCGTGGATGCCACACCGGGCGGGAGCGATGCCATGCTCAGCATCGCCCAGCAGTTCAGCGAGTCAGAGTCCGTCACCTTTTTGGCAGCGGATTACGTCGGCGGGGCATCGCGTTTGGTGCGCCGGCGCCTGGCTGTGCACGGTACGGACAGTGGGCCCCTCAGGGTAGACGCCAAGGGGGCCTTCGCAGTCACCGGTCCCGCCGTCCACGTGGCGCAATATCCCGCGCCCGGCGAACCCGGCCTCGATACCAAAGGCATCCTGTCCGGCATCGAGAACATCGTGCTGCAAATGGATGATTCCCAACGCGCGGTCGTGATCGCACCCGCCCGGGTGTTGTCTG
This sequence comes from Arthrobacter sp. SLBN-122, assembly GCF_006715165.1. NCBI lineage: Bacteria > Bacillati > Actinomycetota > Actinomycetes > Micrococcales > Micrococcaceae > Arthrobacter > Arthrobacter sp. SLBN-122. The sequence continues at coordinate 4,330,535 of NZ_VFMS01000001.1, forward strand.
ATGCCCTTGCCGGTGAAGCGGGCAACGTACGCGCCGACCTGCTGCGGTCCGGCCGCGTGCGGGCCATCATCCGGCTCACGGCCGGGCTCCTTCGGGCAAAGCCACGCGAGCCGCAGGCGCTGTGGGTGCTGGGGCCCTCTTTTGCCGACGTACCCATCGCAGACCGCTGGACCATGGTGGCAGATCTCACCACCGCCCCGCTGACCATCGACGTGACCCAGGACCTGATCAGCGACATCGTCGCGTCGATGGGAAACCGCGCCACAGTCCGCGCCCACTCCTTCCGGTTCGCCCGGCTGCTACAGACCAGGATTCTGCTCGCGGGAGCCGGCGTCCTGGTCAGCGGGCCGGCCAAGAGGAGGCCGACGGCGGCGCCGGGCGCAGAGGCCGCGCTCCGCGTCGAGGAACTCGTCCGGGCCCTGGCAACAGGAACGGAGAGCAACGCAAGGTTTCTTGCTGTTCAGCCCGCGGCCGCCTACTCATTCCCGACCCCAGCCTCGGTCGCGGAACTTATGGGCTCGGGGCACCTGAAGTACGTGAAGGGCATCCGGGTCGAGGACCAGCACATCAACAAGACGGCGGGACGCAGGATCTTTGGCCGGGAGGAACTGCTGGACCCGCACGACGCACCTCCCCGCTTCATCACCCTGCTGGACTTCGCCGCCAACTACCCCGCCGGACGGCTCACGGAAGCCGGCGACATTGTCTTCTGTACCAGCCCGCGTCCGGTGGCGATGGTGGATGCAGACGGCGGCGCCGTCGTCGTCTTTCCCGCGCGGATTTTGAGGATTGACCAGGGCGACCCGGGCGGCCTGCTGCCCGCCATCGTCGCCCGGAACATCAACACCCTCAACCCGGCAGACAAGTCCTGGCGGGGCTGGCAGCTTCGCCGCACAGGCGAAGCCCAACGCCAGCCGCTCACCGACGCCCTGCACCGCCTGCAACACGAGCAGGCCCAGGCTCGCGAACGACTCAAACAGCTGGAAGAACTCGTTACCCTGATTACGGACGGCGTAGCGGACGGAAGCCTGACCCTGACAGACCCCCTTTATACCGCCGTACCAGAAAAAGGAACTGCATAATGCCCCCGAAAGTGAAAGTGGACCTCGCCCCGTCCACCATGAAGGAACTCAAAGACACGCTCTGGAAAGCGGCGGACAAACTCCGCGGTTCGATGGACGCCTCACAGTACAAGGACGTGATCCTTGGGTTGGTGTTCCTGAAGTACGTGTCGGACGCGTTCGAGGAACGGCGCGAACAGATCCAGGCCGAGCTGGAAGCTGACGGACTCAACGAAGAGCAGATCGCCCAGCTCATCGATGACGTTGACGAATACACCGGCCGCGGCGTGTTCTGGGTAGCCCCCCGGGCACGCTGGACCTACCTCGCGGAGAACGCCAAGGGCCTGGACGCAGTGGACGGCGCGGCGCCGAAGTCCATCGGGCTGCTGATCGATGAGGCCATGGAACTCATCATGCAGGACAACAAGAGCCTGGCCGCCACCCTTCCCAAGATCTACAACCGGGACAACGTGGACCAACGCCGCCTGGGCGAACTGCTGGACCTCTTTAACTCAGCACGGTTCACCGGCCAGGGCGCCAGCAAGGCGCGCGACCTGCTGGGCGAGGTGTACGAATACTTCCTGGAGAAATTCGCCAAGGCCGAGGGCAAGCGCGGCGGCGAGTTCTACACCCCTGCTGGCGTGGTCCGGGTGCTGGTGGAGGTGCTGGAGCCGCACCGAGGCCGGGTTTACGACCCGTGCTGCGGTTCGGGCGGCATGTTCGTCCAGGCGGAGAAGTTCCTGGCCGCCCACCACCTTGAGGGTTCCGACATCTCCGTTTACGGCCAGGAGCTGAACGAGCGCACGTGGCGGATGGCCAAGATGAACCTCGCCATCCACGGGCTGAACGCCAATCTGGCCTCGCGCTGGGGCGACACGTTCGCCCGCGACCAGCACCCAGAACTGACCGGGAACAACGGCGCGGACTTCATCATGGCCAATCCGCCATTCAACATCAAAGACTGGGCACGCTCGGAGTCGGACCCGCGCTGGAAGTACGGCGTCCCGCCGGCCGGCAACGCCAATTACGCCTGGATCCAGCACATCATCTCCAAGCTTGCTCCCGGCGGCAGCGCAGGCGTGGTCATGGCCAACGGCTCCATGTCCTCCAACTCGGGCGGCGAGGGCGAGATCCGCGCGCAACTGGTGGAGGCCGACCTCGTCTCCTGCATGGTGGCGCTGCCCACGCAGCTTTTCCGCAGCACCGGCATTCCGGTGTGCACTTGGTTCTTCGCGAAGGACAAGACGGCGAGTTCTCGAGGGTCGGTGGACCGGACCGGGCAGGTGCTCTTCATCGACGCCCGGAACCTGGGCTACATGGTGGACCGCGCTGAGCGTGCACTGTCCGACGACGACATCGCCAAGATCGCAAACACCTACCACGCCTGGCGCGGCACAGCTTCGGCTGTTGAAGCAGGGCTGACGTACGACGACGAAGCGGGCTTCTGCTACTCGGCTTCACTTTCGGAGGTGAAGGCAGCGGACTACGCGCTGACGCCCGGACGCTACGTTGGGGCGGCCGATGTTGAGGACGACGGCGAGCCTATCGAGGAGAAGCTCGCGCGGCTTTCGAAGGACCTTTTCGAGAAATTCGAGGAGTCGGAACGGTTGGCTGCCCTGGTGCGCGAGCAGTTGGGGAGGGTCCTGTGAACTCGGTTGTTTCGCTCAAGCAAGTTTGTCAGCGTGTGGATTATGGTCTCACAACGTCAGCTGTCCTCGGCGGTGATGGCCCCAGATTTCTGCGGATCACCGACATAGATGATTCTTTTGTTGACTGGGCTAGCGTTCCCCGCTGTACGGCGTCCGAAGCAGAATCAGCCAAGTATGCGCTGGCAGATGGAGACATCGTCGTTGCCAGAACAGGTGCTTCTACGGGTCGGTCCCAGTGGGTCACGGTAAGCGAACCATCAGTTTTCGCCTCTTATCTAATCCGGTTTCGAGTTGGCCCCGAATTCGACTCCAGGTTTGTGGCTTATGTTCTAAGTTCCGAGCCTTGGTTCGACCACGTTTTGAGCGTGGCTCATGGCAAGTCAGCCCAACCTAACATGAGTGCATCTGAGATGGCACGCTTCAGGTTCGCCTGCCCGCCGCTGCCAGAGCAGAAAGCCATCGCTCAGGTACTCGGTGTACTGGATGACAAAATTGCGGCCAATACCAAGCTCGCAGAGACCGCCGATGAAGTAGGTTCGACACTGACGCGTCGCTGGTTGGATCCCGATGTAACCGTTGTTCTGTCTTCTATCGCCGACATCGTAATGGGTTCGTCTCCTCTTGGCGCAGACTTGAATGAAACAGGTGCAGGGACGGTGTTCTATCAAGGAGTCCGGGATTTCGGGCTTCGCTTCCCGAGCAGCAGAGTATGGACTACCGCGCCCTTGCGGCTGGCAGAACCTGGAGACACACTCTTGAGCGTCCGAGCTCCAGTTGGGCGCGTAAATCTCGCAAGAGAGGAAACGTGCATAGGTCGTGGCTTAGCTTCAGTTCGATCCACTACGGGACAACGCTTCAGCCTCTTTCACCTTCTCAAGGCGTCGAAAGAAGCTTGGGCACCCTTCGACGGCGGGGGAACTATATTCGGGTCGATAAATAAGGGACAGCTTGCCTCGATACAGCTGCCGGGGATTAAGCAAGAACACGCGGGCAGACTTGAGGACTCATTAGCAGCGCTGGAAAAGCTGGTCAGTTCTGCCCTGGGCGAGAACGCCCAGCTCGCCCAAACGCGCGACAGCATCCTCCCCCAGCTCATGTCCGGCAGACTGCGAGTTAAGGATGCGGAAAAGGTCCTGGAGAACGCCGGGGCGTAACTGTGTAGCGCGCTTGTGGTGGGCGGCCGGGGTGGCCGCCCTGAGGCTGAGTATCTTAAACAACGAGATGGATTTTGGGGGAATCACCGTGACAGCACCGGCAGTAGCTTTTTCGGAAGCAGATTGGGAAGGTGCCGCGAAGAAGCGGCTCGGCGAGCTGGACTGGAAGCCATTGGAAGGCCAAGCCATTGCACCGGGCAATGGGGAACGCGAGTCCTGGGCCGAGCTTCTGATCCGGCCCCGCCTGCTTGCCGCCCTCCAGCGGCTCAACCCAGCGGTTCCTGGAGAGTATTTGCAGCAGGCTCTGGGCGAAATCGCGTCACCCAAGTCGAACGACGCGCTGGCCGAGAATCAGCGCATCCACAACTGCCTCGTCGACGGCTACCGACTGACCTACATCGATTCCGACGGTAATGAAGCCAACCCGACCATACGGCTACTAAGCCAGTCACCGGACCAGAACGACTGGCTCGCCGTCAACCAGGTCACGCTCATCCAGGGTGACTACAAACGGCGATTCGACATGGTGCTCTACTGCAACGGCATGCCCGTCAGCATCATCGAACTCAAGAAGGCCGGCAGCGCGCACGCCGACCTCCCCGGCGCCCACGCCCAGCTCCAGACCTACCTCCGCGAGTTTCCCATGGCATTCCGCTTTTGCGTGTTCACGGTCGCCACCGACGGAATCCAGGCCAAGTACGGAACGCCGTTCACCCCCTTCAATCACTTCTCACCGTGGAACGTTGACGACGATGGCGTGCCCGTACCTCAGGGCTACATGGTGGACGGCGACGCGGTCACCGCACTCGACACCGCGCTGGACGGGCTCTACAACCAGGAACGCTTCCTGCAGCTGGTCCGCAACTTCACCGCGTTCGACCAGGGATCCGGCGGCTTGGCCAAGCGGATTGCCAAGCCGCACCAGTACTACGCCGTAACCAAGGCAGTGGCCAGCACCATCCAGGCGGTGGAAAGCAACGGCAAGGCCGGCGTCATCTGGCACACCCAGGGGTCTGGGAAGTCCATGGAGATGGAACTGTACGCGAACATGGTGGCCCGCCAGCCAAAGCTGAAGAACCCCACCGTTGTAGTCATCACCGACCGGAATGAACTGGACGGCCAGTTGTTTGAGGGCTTCGACCGCAGCCTGCTCCTCGCCGAGTCGCCGAAGCAGATCAAGAAGCGATCCGAGCTGCGGGACGAGTTGAGTAACCGGACCACGGGCGGCATCTACTTCACCACGCTGCAAAAGTTCAGCCGCAGCAAGTCCGAGAAGGACGCCGGCGCTGACCACCCGCTGCTGTCTGACCGCCGCAACATTATTGTGGTGGTCGACGAAGCTCACCGCTCGCACTACGACGACCTCGACGGGTACGCCCGGCACCTTCGCGACGCTCTTCCCCACGCCACGCTGATCGCATTCACCGGAACACCAATCTCTTTTGACGACCGGAACACGCAGGAGGTCTTCGGCGATTACGTCGACATCTACGACCTGTCCCGGGCTGTGGAAGACGGCGCAACAGTGCCCGTGTACTTCGAGCCCCGCCTGATCAAAGTGTCGCTTTCGGAAGGTGTCACGGAAGAGGACCTGGACATGTCAGCAGATGAACTGACACTGGGGCTCGACGACACGGAACGCGCACGCATTGAGGCGAGCGTCGCCGTCGTCAATGCTGTATATGGTGCGCCGGAACGCATCGCTGCCCTCGCCGAGGACTTGGTGACCCACTGGGAGAACCGGCGCGAACGGATGCTGAAATTCATTGAGGCGCCCGGCAAGGCAATGATCGTGGGCGGGACACGAGAGATTTGCGCGAACCTCTACTCGGCCATCGTGGCACTGCGACCCGATTGGCATTCGGACGACCTGTCCAAGGGCAGGATAAAGGTGGTCTACTCGGGTGACGCGACCGATGTGCCACCCGTGTCCGCCCATGTGCGTCGCGATTCGCTGAATGCCCAGGTGAAGGAGCGACTCAAGGACGTCGACGACGAGCTGGAGCTGGTGATCGTCAAGGACATGATGCTCACCGGCTACGACTCACCTCCGCTGCACACCCTATACCTGGACCGGCCGCTCAAGGGCGCGCTGCTGATGCAGACGCTTGCCCGCGTCAACCGCACGTTCCGCGGCAAGGAAGACGGCCTGCTGGTGGCGTACGCGCCCCTGGCCGAGAACCTTGCCAAGGCACTGAGCGAGTACACGCAGTCTGACCAGGCGAACAAGCCGGTGGGCAAGAACATCGAGGAGGCTCTGGGACTGACGGTTTCCCTGGTGGAGACCTTGCGCTCCCTGCTGGCGGGCTACGACTGGAAATCCGTGCTGATGAAGGGTGGGCCGAAGGCCTTCCTGAACGCCGTAACCGGAGCTGTCAGTTACCTGCGGAATCCTGCCACTCCCGGTAATCAGCCTCAGGACGGGGAAGAGTCACTTGCCGGGAATTACCGCAAGTTTTCCGGTCAGCTGTCGCGGGCGTGGGCACTGTGCTCTGGCTCGAACACTCTGGCCGAGCTGCGTCCTGAGATCCAGGTGTATGAGGAGATCCGCGTTTGGATGGCGAAGTACGACGCCGCGGACAGGCAGGCAAGCGGGGAACCGGTGCCGGAGGAGATCCAGCGGTTGCTGGGGAATCTAATCGCTTCCGCAACATCGTCCGGCGAAGTACTGGACATCTACGATGCCGCCGGCATGCCTAAGCCGTCGCTGGATGACCTGACGCCCGAGTTCATTGCCAAGACGCAGAGGGCGCGGAACCCGCAGCTGGCCATCGAAGCACTGCGGAAGCTGATTGCCGACGAATCTGCATCATCCACCCGGAACAACGTGATCCGGCAGCGGGCCTTCTCCGAACGGATCACCGAGCTGATGAGGAAGTACACGAACCAGCAGCTGACGTCCGCTGAGGTTATCGCTGAGCTGGTGGAGTTGGCGCGTGAGGTGGCGGCGGAAGGGAAACGCGGGGAGCAGTTCACGCCCCCGCTGAACTCGGACGAACTCGCGTTTTATGATGCCGTAGCCCAGAACGAGTCGGCCGTGGAGGTCCAGGGCGAAGGCGTTCTGGCCGACATTGCGCGGGAATTAGTCTCGGTGATGCGGCGCGATGTTCGTACTGACTGGACCGTGCGCGACGATGTGCGGGCGAAGCTTCGCTCCTCGATCAAGCGGCTTCTTGTGCGATTTGGGTACCCGCCGGATAAGCAGCCGGAGGCAATCAAGCTGGTCATGGAGCAGATGGAGTCTATGGCCCCGCGTTTCGCTGACGCCCGCATCTAGCACCTACATCTTTCTGCCAATGGGCAGCAAGCAACACATCACGAAAATGGGAAAACTATGTCGTCTTACGATCCGCCTACAAGCTACAGCAGCCCCGCCGTTCCTCCGGCCCCGGGGAGCGCTCCCCAAGTGAACGTCGGCAAAGGTAAAGGCCGGATTAGGAGATTTGCAGCGTCCGCAGGGCCGATCCAGCTGACGCGTGTCGTCTTGGGCGCAATCCTCGGATTGTTGTTCATCTTGACCTGGGTCGGCACCGGGCCTGCTGCTGTCGACGCCGGCAGCCCTTCCAAGTGGAAGTCCGACCTCGCCGCTGCAAGCGTCAAGAACGATGTCAATAACGGGGAAACAAAGGGAGCCCCGCAGCAGTCGGTGGTCAACGGTTGGTACGCCAACGATATTGCTGCTATCACAGCCACGCAGAACACCTATATCGCCGCCAGCTCCGCCCGGAACGGCACCCTCCTGACGCTGCTCGGCCTCGGATTTGCCGGCGAGCTGATCCTTCGAGGACTGGACCGTGCACGACTTTCGGCAGCAAATGCCGGGGCGCCACAAAGGACACACGTCCAATGATCAAGCGCATCGTGATCGTGCTGGTTGGCACGATCGTGCTGGGATTAGCCGTCGTGGGCGTATTGAATATGGCAGGGTTCAACCCGTTCCAGTCGCAACGGACCGACCGGAGCCAGCCTGCGTTACTGAAGTCCATCAAAGACATCAGCCAATATCACGCCGCTGTAGGTAACTTTGAAACGGTGCTGGACATCGAGGACAACGTAGCTGGCATCCCAACCCTCATTACCGGACGACGGACCCTGTTCGTTGCCGCCGGCACCGTCGACGCCTATGTCGATCTCTCTGGTTTCGGGGACAACGATCTGACACTGTCAGCCGACGGGAAGTCGGTGACTGTTCGGTTGCCCGAGCCACAGCTGGACAAGCCCAACTTAGACCACGAACGGTCCTATGTGTTCAGCCAGGACCGCGGCGTCTTGGACCGGATCGCCGACGCCGTGGAGGCGCCCAAACAGGCAGAGTTCTTCAAGCTAGCCGAGACGAAACTGGCCTCTGCAGCGGAGGAATCGAAACTGCGCCAACAGGCCGCCGAGAACACAAAGTCTATGTTGACGGGCATGTTCAGCTCCCTGAAAATCGAAGCCACTTTCCTCTGAAAGGAATGGCCCCGCTCGCCTTGGCGTGCGGGGCCATTCAATAGGCGGCAGCAGTTGGGTCCCGCATGTGGCGCTATGCGTCCGAGAGGGGCTGTGCGCCTGCGCCGCTAAGAGCTGGACCAAGCAGAGCGGTGCTGCCGTACATTATTTGGTACTGCTCGATTGTGGGGCGGGCAGCGCGTACATCCTCCTGCCCTGCGCCGGTTTACGACAGAGACGTGTTGCGTGTGGCCCGCTGGGCACGTCCACCAATACCTTCTTGTTCCTGGAACCACTTCCGCAGAAGCAAAGCCATTGCGATCGTGGTCCCAGTCGCGGACTAGTAACGGCTCGCGTGTTGCGAGGTCAGATACCCCAGGCTGCAGGATCTTCCCTGTCTCCACAGGGCACGTGAGTTTCGGGTACCTGCAGCGGTTTGAAATGCGCCGTTCGAATTCATGGCCACTGGGACAGACCCACCACACCTTCATGTCTGACCCGACCACGACCTGATCGGGGGTGAGTGTCCCATTACGGGCGTGGTTCCATTGTGCCGCGACATCCGGCCGCTTTGTAGCCAAGTCGTTAAAGCCGGCCAGCAAGACGCGGCCATCGCAAACGTTGCAACGTCCACCAGAGGCAACAAGGCGAAGGGGCGTCCTCACGAAGGAGTGCCCTCGAGGGCACCGCCAGTGGATACGGTCTTTCGCGTTTCCCGCAGTAATTTCTCGCGGTTCCTTTTTATTGCTGCTGCCGGGATCCCACAAACTTGCTAGCTGGGGGTGTGTCGTGGCGAGATCGTTTGTGCCTGGGAGCACTTTGCCAAATCCACAGTGGGGACAGCCGGTTCCCCGCAAGGCCCTTTGAGCGAACATCGCGTCGTAGTGGTGACCCTGCGGGCAAATCCAGTGGCCGACTTTATTGCTGCCCGTCGACACTGTCCACGGCGTTGCTTCGTGATCTGCTTCAAGATCCCACTCGTCAAGCAGCCAGGGCACTCTGTCAGCGAGCGAGTTATATCCTGGGAACACCTTACGACCGGAGCAAATCGAGCAGGCGGAATCGTAGGGACCATGGAAACTGTTCTTTGGAGGGTGCCGTCGGCTGACGTGTCCTTCCGGGCACAGGTATCGAGTAGTGACTCCCCTCTGCCGGTATCGGTCTTCCCACCATTGATGGTCGTCTCTATGCCGTGTTCGAAGGCAGTCCATGAAGGTGTGGAACGGTTGCAGAGGTGGGCCCGCACTGGCCTGCGCTTCCACAGGGTCAAGAAGGGGGCGGGGGTCTTCTGTGTTCCATTCACCTCCGAATCGACACCGCGCGGCGGCCGCTGTCCATCTGAGTATCAACCAGGCCTGGTCTATTCCAGCATCTGAGGCGGGATTTCCGGCCTCATGCATCCTGTGAGCGACTGCTTTGTACGCGTCACTGTAGGGTCGAGAGAAGTCACAGACTGCGTGAATGACGGCTGAATCAGTGATCGTCTCGAGAATTGCTGCCGCTGTGGGAAGGTCTGCCGGCTTTGGCTCACCATCACCATCGTTCCGCACTGCGGAAGCTGCTCGTCGCAGCACTTCCGTAATGATTGGCGTCAGCGTGATACTGCTTTGAATTCTCCCTGCCGCTTCGACGATGTCTTTGTCCACCGGTAGGGAGTGTTGCTGGGCCGGGGGCGGAACGACCCACGGTGGCGGTGCATTTCGGCCCTTCAACAATGTAGGTCCTGTCCATGTTTCGTGGACGGGACAGACGAGTTGTCCGCGATCTGGGTGGAGTGCGACGCTAGCCCCGTTGCTGCACTTTAGACATGCGTGCCAGACGATCCTCGTGGTGTTCCCGAGAAGTACCAGTCGATCGGCTAGGCTTCCCGCTGCTTTACGGCAGAGAGCTAATGCTTCGCGCTCTGCAATTTCCTGACTAACGCGGCTACGGGCAGGTAGGTTTCGGTTTTGTCTGTAGGTCGAAACGGCAAGGCGCCAGAGGTGCCCAGGGTGGGCGGCAGTGGCGGCATCTAACCGAGCCGCATAGCTTGCGACAGTTTCCCCGGGAAGAGGAACTGGTGTCATGGTCAGAGGCAGGTCGCCGGCTTCTTCAATGTCCAATGTGCGCTCCGCGCCGCATAGCGGATTTGAAGAGACTTTCCTCGGCAATTTCTGCCGCTTTATCCTTCGCAATTCCGAATGTAAGGACCTCGTCTTCGGGGTTTCGAAGATCTATGAGGTCCAGTGCCGCGCGGCTGACGAGCGAGTTGAGGGCACCTATTCGGCCGTTCGTAAGTGTGTGCAAATCAGCGCCTAGGGCCTTTAGCCCAAGTTGGTTTTCACCGAACAGGGGCATCGAGCTGACAAGGCTGCTGACGAGCATTTTCCAGCCCTTGGAACTCCGCTTCTCGTAGGAAACCATTTCCGCCACCCGGTATCGCTCTGCTATCTGTGCTCCTTCCGGTCCGTTAAGCAAGTTGGTGTTCTGCAGCCCGATTCCTATCAGGAGTATGGGGCAATCTATGTCATCGCCGAGTCGTCGGATAGCTGCACTGACCTTACGGGAATGCGCTCCGCCGTACTTGAGATTATGAACGTCATCTATCACGAGCAATTCTGTGCGGCAGTCGTTGATCGCATGCTGAACCATTCCCTCTAACCGTGCCTCGGTTTCGCGATGGCCGATCGGTAGCCCATAGAACTGGGCGATCATTCGATACAGCCCCAATGGTGTTCCGGTTGAGGGAAGGTTCACGTAGGCCACGGGCACCTCACCGCGTTCAACACAGCGAGGATCCTTATTCAGGCGTTGTGTGAGCAGGTCCAGCATCAGGATTCGGGCGACGGTTGTTTTGCCCGTGTATGAGTCTCCGGTCACGAGCACGCCATGACCGCCACCGCTGGCATACTGGTGTTCGCGCATCACCCTAGCGAGCACCCCCTGCACGTTCAGGTATGAGTCGTTTTTGACCATTACCCCACGAGTGATGATTCGCCGGCGCATGTCGTCAAATGCAATCTTTTGGAGCGAAGGCAGGGATAAGTATTCGTTAATGCTCACCGGGGTAGTACGCCTGCCATGATCTAGGAGCTCTTCTGTAAATCCGCGGTGGTTTTTGAGGTCCAGCCCGCTCCGCACACGGAGGGGGTATTCCATCATGTTCCCCACCCGTTCACACCCTCGAAGCCATCCAGGTCGTCGTCGTCGGTTTCGTCATCCTCCTGCTGGAGCTGTTCATTGACCGGGGATTCATAATCCTCCTGACCGCGTAGGCTGGCTATGTTAGGCGAGCTCCCCCGCTGTGCGTCTTGGATTCCACGTTCGAGGTCTCTGGCTGCCTGCTTCTTCCGCTGCCGTCTGAGCTCCTGTAGCGCATCTTCAAGGAAGTTCCTCGTGGTAGAAGCCTCAGTGAGTGCTGGATCCACGCCTCCATCATCGAGAATTTGAAGTGCGAGATCGCGGACCTCTTTTGAAAACGGCTTGTCGAGCCGGTCCTCTTTCCATTCGCAGGCGATGTAGTCCTGGGCGGCTGGGTCATAGACCCAGACAACCCTTGGATCTGCCGGCATGTAGTGAACTTCCCACTTTCCGTTCAGCTCAGTACCGGAGGTGCGTTGCCGGAGGTGGCCGAGGCCCGGAGCGTCGTACATCCGGTATTCAATCTGGACGCCGTCTTTTTGGATTGTTCGGGTAACAACAGGCAGGAGCCCGACGTAGTCTTTCCGGCTCAGCGGTTTGGGTACAAATCCGACATAGGGAAACATGGCCCTGTATTCGGCGTTGGGACTCAAGAGAGCACCACCGCCCAGACGCGGGTCGCGTAGCCCATCCGTGGGTGTGTTCTGCCAGTAATGGACAAGCCACCTGTCCAGTAACCAGGCAAATTCCCCTAGCGTCAACAAGTCTTTCCTGTTTGGTTTCTTGTCACCCCCACTTGAGATGGAACCGCCAGTGAACCCTGGCAAATGCGCCAGGAACATGGTTTTCAGAGTCCCGAACAAGCGCTCTGCAATTCCCTTATCCGTGGGGGAATACGGTGCTGCCCTGACGAGGGTGATGCCTAACTGCCGGCACGTCGCGTCTACGACGTTGGAACGATAGTCGCGTCCGTTATCGGTCATAATGAGCCGCGGCCGGATCAGCGGGAGCATTCCGTCAAACCGGTCGCGCTCTTCGGCGTCGAACATCTGGACCCAGGGCAGGTCCCGGCGCTCCGTTTCCCACCGGTTCTTTAACTCCTCTGGCAAGTCGTAGCGTGGACGCGGCGTCATCGCCTGTGCGATCATGAAGGCAAGATCCGCACCGCATATATCCTTTGCTAGCGCGAAGGCGCTTACTGTTCGGGTTGCCTGGTCACTCATCATGGACAGATCGGGTCTTTGAACCGAGCCGTCCGGAAAGATGAGCATTATGTCAGGGCGTGTGGAATCTACCTGCATGCGGGATCCTGGCATTAGCGCCGGATGGGCCCGATACATCCAGTTCGGGGCGTTGGCTGCTGAGCGGCGGTTTGCGGCATCGCCATCCAAATACATCCCATGGGAGAGTTCGTCCAGGATTTGCTTCAATCGCCGGTCCCCCGGAATGCTGAAGTCTCTCTCATCCAGTTTCTGGACGCGCGCTCGGACCATATCGACGCGCTGCTTCTTACTCACCCTTGGCCGGTGCACAAGTTCCTTATTGACACGTCGACAGACTTCCAGCACTTCCGGGGCGATTCCATCAGTCACTCTGTGATTACCTGTTTTGCGTCCGTCAATAAGGCCAGCCGGACCATCCTGCAAATATGCTGTCGCGCGGCGGAATAGCGTTGAACGAGACACAGCCACCATCTTGGCCAGCTGGGGATCGCGTGACTTCAATTGCTCGCCCAGAGCTTTTAACTCGGCGGCTTTGACACCAGCTCTGGACCAAATCGAAGAACCTAAGCCGTAGCCTTCGCGGTAGCCTTCTGCCCCTGCCGGTTTACCTAGAGCAACTTCCTCGATGTCGGCAAGGCTGCGGTCGATGTCCCTAAGAATCTCGCTTCCGTTGCGGCTAAGTCCCAATGCGGCTGTATTCAGCTTTGTTATCCCTTGGCTTAGGCGGTCGCTGGGCGGGTTTTCGAGGCCCACTCTGCCGATGGACGCGATCAATCTTTCGTCCGCGCCAGCGTCGTAAAGGCCTAGGACACTTCCGGCGATGTCAGTGATTTCCCACTGTCGTTTCAGATACGTCACCACGTCGCCGATACGAAAAATGTTCATTTCTTACCTTCTCCATCTCCTGCAATAACCATGAGACCGGGGTATAAGGGGCCTTGCTCGAGCGGCACAACTCGTCGGTGGAACATCATGTTCGATAGCAGCGCGTAGCCAATGCCCAGCCCCTCACGGGGGTCCAGACGAAACGCCGCTTCCTCCATCGTCCGCGGTACCGCCAAGAAATCAGCAAGCTCAATCGCCAGAGCTGGGTCCGGAATGTACTCCTCGTATCGGAAAGCGCACATCCATTCGAGGTTGTCCCTCTGCCACCCTTGGCAGCCGTGCATAACGCAGTATCGCCAATTCTGACTAGCGCAGGCTTTTTCAGTAAGGACGGCGGCATGGACGAATCTGTCGTGAGTGGCAAATTCCAGAGGCTTGACGTCTACAATCAAGGTCGTTCCATCGCGCAGCCGTGCGGCGAAATCAGGGTAATGAATCGTCCGGTCGCCGAACACAAGGCCGAAGGGTTGCGCAGCGACGCGCACGACCTCTCCCCCGTGATCCAGCTCCATCAAGCAGGCGAGTTCGGTCAGTGACTCGAACATGACCATGTTGCGATCGTCGCCGAAAGGATATAGCCCAGGATAGTTGCGCCTGTGGGGAAACTCGCTACTCCTTCGGCACGGTTCAAAGGTGACCGGATCCAAGTCGCGGGCGGGTTCATTCAGAAACCACCACTTGCGCCTCCCGCCCATTCCCTTAGTGATTAACAAAGGATGGGGCGTGTCGTTGACGACATCAGCGTACGGATTGTTGTGAAGGATCGGCACTTTTTTGATCGTTCTCTTGATCCGTCTTCTTGTCCTAAGCGGAGGACGGAAGACGCAGTGTTTAGATTTAGCCGTTTCACAAAGTCGTAGACCACGAGCTTCGTCTGGCATATGTGAATTGAGCTGACACTTGGCGAAGGCCAAGGGAAGTTAGGCTAATCCCGCGTGAAATAGGGCCATAGCTGCAAACCACTAAGCGAGGACTCTTGACGGTCCAGGCAGCGCAAAAATCAGGTTCTTCAATAAAGCTACGCCTTCCGCACCAATTTGCAAGAGCATTAGAAATATTTTTGCCTGCGAATCAGATGTCTATGCGTAAAGGAAATAGAAGTATTAGAAGAAATAGAAGTATTAAGATTCCGAGCATGGAAACCTGTCAGCTGCGTATGCTGGCTATATGCCTGATACTCATCCCCTAGCGCTCTTCGGGGACTGGCACGGGGCTTCCGGTTGGGCTCTGACAGCCATTCGTTCAGCAGCACGCGAAGGCGTTCGCACGGCTGTGCACGTAGGAGACTTCGGGCTCGACTGGCCGGGCGCAAAGCGGGGGCGTTACGAGGCAAAACTCAACAAGTACCTGATGGACTTGGGGATCACGCTCGTCGTCTCCGGTGGGAACCACGACAACTGGGACACGCTTGAGAAGCTCGTCGTCGAAGATGACGGCTTGGCAACTATTCGATCAAACATCCGGGTACTACCCCGCGGCGGCAGAACCATCATCGACGGCCTTGTCATCGGCGGCTTGGGCGGCGCGTTCAGCGTCGACTACGAGTACAGAGTCGAGGGGAAGGATTGGTGGCCTAACGAGGAACCCACCCGTCAGGAAGCTGAAGCCCTCATCGCCGAGGGCCCCGTCGACATCCTGATAACCCACGATGCACCTGCAGGCGTTCCGCTGAAGGGAGACTTTCAACTCAGCGCAGAACTAACTGAGAAGGCGAACAGAACCCGCGGGCTCCTGAGAGAAGTAGTCGATGCGCTGGCCGTGCCTCATCTGTTTTGCGGTCACTGGCATCAGCGGCGCATTCACGAACTGCGCCATCCCAATGGAACGGTCACGAGGGTCGACGTACTCAATATGGAAAACTCACGTCACGGTAACGGAGTTCTCGTTTGGCCTGGCAAGCCTCCGCTTCGGATTGAACCGCTCGAAATCAGGGACCTGCAGGTACCTGCTTCTTCGCGATAACTGACCTAAAGTAGCTGCATGGACGCGGCCGAGTGGGCGCACGAACTGGCCTATTCATTGCGTGCTGGCCCAGGAACACCTTCCTTACTGACAATCGCTACGTGTGTCGGCCCCGCTGCCAGCAGGGAAGTTATAGCAACGGCCAAACGAGTAGTCGGGGAGGCCGGATGGCCGATCTATGAGCTCGTCGCTCGCGAGGTAGCCCCTGATCCGTCACTTCTGCGCGAAAGCGGCTTCCTAATCCTTCGGGACGTTCGCCAACCGTTAGCCCCAGCCGTGCCGGTTCTCATTGGCGCACACCAACTAAATATCAGTCGTGGCCTGCCAGTCGGTCTCCTAATCGTCGGGTCTCCAGCGGGAATTAAGGGCCTGCGGAGACATCCCGGATTAGGCTTTCTCAGCCGCGCCGAGTGGGTAGTACAGAACTAGCGTAGGACCAGCCTTCGGTAAACTCAGCCGAATTGTCCTCGGTACTACGCAACTCCCAGGCATCATGTCCAGGCACGGCCTTCACGACGTCGCTGGCCCCAAGAGTCATGTCTGAGGCCGCGGCTACACTCTCACCATGGTGCAAGAGCTACGCAATGACGATGCGGGCCGCTACCTTGTGACCACTGCGACGGGCAGCCAGTATCTGCTGGATCTGACCAACAGGACAGTGCAACGGGTTATGGCCGCGACCGCTCCACTCGTCGAGTATTTGGATGTGGGGTTCTCGCAGCTTCGCCGCGATGGAGAGTCCCTGGAGCTGCTCCTGCTTGAGTCTTGCACCGTAGGTTGGCCCGCCCGGTACTGGCTCCAAATCCGCGACGACCACGTTGTTACTCTCAGAACCACCTCCCCCGTAGTGGACATCGTCTGTCTAGACCCACTGGATGCGTGACCTGTGGGGCCTCACCGAGACGTACGCTACACGTCGCATCGCGACTGTTGCTACCTCTGATTTGGGTGGCAAACATTGCCTCGTTTCGCCCGCGTCAGGCTCCTCGCCTCGGTGGTCATATCGCGGCAATCTGTCGGCCTTGCTCCCGAAGCGCGCTTTCCTATGGCAAAAGTCCGACAGATCGCTCAGAGCAGGGCGGCGGAAGCGACCACCGACGATCCGCCGAGA
Source organism: Arthrobacter sp. SLBN-122 (assembly GCF_006715165.1). Classification (NCBI taxonomy): domain Bacteria; kingdom Bacillati; phylum Actinomycetota; class Actinomycetes; order Micrococcales; family Micrococcaceae; genus Arthrobacter; species Arthrobacter sp. SLBN-122. The sequence continues at coordinate 4,347,128 of NZ_VFMS01000001.1, forward strand.
CGTCTGATCCAGATTCGAACAACCCGACTACAGCTGCCGCCGGCATTCGTGGCGTTATCGCTACCAATATGAAATGGCTGCCGTCACATCGCTATGACAGCTAATGTCCGGATCAACACGGTGAGCGGGCCGCCAGGAACGGACTGGCCGCGGCACCAGAAAACCGACGACCAGGAGGAACGGGTCCTGGGCGTGTGGCTGCACATCCAACGCGCCGATTACCGGGCCTGAGAGCTCACCGCAGACAAGGAGAAGCAACTCAACAAGTCCTTTCTTGGCTGGCGGCGCGGCCCCGTGCGGCGGGACGCGAACATCGTCTCGATTCATGTCCATTCGATCTAGGTGTTACCGGCCAGTAGTGTTGTGAAAGAAGGCCCGCGAGCCCCCACTGCGGGCTTTCGTCTTTTCTTGGTCGACGTCTCAGCAAGACAGCAGGAAGCTGGAGAGCTGTTTTTGGAAGGAATTGCCCCGGGGCTACTCCGGTTTAGGAGCTTTGGGACACTGTGATTTCCCACCCGCGCCCCCTGGCCAAGGCCGGTGACAGATCCGGCTTCCCTCCCGGGTGTTAGCTGCACCAGGGCACGGGCCAGTGGATTCACCAACGTTTTCTCGACCGCTGACCTAACCCCCGGCCGCCGAAGTCCGGGTCGCCCACCGCGGACTCCGTGACGGTTCGGTCCACGGCAGGCTGTACCGAGAGGCTGACCGAACCGTGATCTCCACACTGCCGACAAACACAGCGCAGTGGTTGCCGTGGAACTCGTGGCCCCCACCGCCGGAGACAGGGTCGAAGTCTTCTCACGCTCGCTAAGCCTGAGGCCCATAAAGCGCGAACTCGACAGCGCGTGTGAACGCCCAACCCCAACCTGGGCGCCCTACACTTCACCGCTGACGGCGCCCCCGGGGGTGGCCAGAGGCTTCTCTCCCCATCCGCTCAGACCGAGGGCGCATCGCGTTCGCCGGTGCGCGCGAGTCTGGGCCTTTTGCAAAACGCGCAATTCCGAGGTTGCCCTAATAGGAGTTCGGCTGCATCTCTCAAGTAAACGGCCACGTGGGAAGGTCAGCAAACCCGTTTATACCGTCAAACAGGGCGACGCTTCAAAGACCCCTAAGGGGGGACGAACTCAAAGCGCGCCTCGTTAGGGGATTGCGGAAGGGGGGCATCTCCATTGACGAAGGTAGGCCGACTAGAGCAATCTCATCCCACGGGAGACTCAGTCCGTGGTCTTAGCCCTCTGTTTGCTGGAGGAGGCGGCGCTAAGCAAACGCGCCTGAAATTTAGCCGCGCCGCTTTTGTAGGGAACTCGCAAGCCAACGAGCGGCTCCGCCGCGCCTAACGCCAAGCGTCTACCGGCAAAGGGACGCTCATAGAAAGCTCTCTCGATGCACGAATCAAAGCGCCCATTTCGCGGGCCTACCCACTTAGAACGTCTCCCTCGGAGCGGTGGTCAAATTCATAAGCGAAGCCGAATGACAGCATGGGCTGCCTGCGTTGCGGCAGTCGCGTTCGTCGGCGCGGTCGTGTCTGCCGTCCCGGCGCAAGCGGTCACCGGCTACCACGTTGTTGTCGGCTCTCTCGGCGTCAACGCTCGCTCCGGCCCAGGAACGGGATACTCGATCGTGGGCAAGCTCTACAACGGCCAAGCCATCGACATTGCTTGTCAGACCAAGGGGAGCTTGGTCGGCGTAGGGCTTCCAGGTACGCCTACAGACGTCTGGGACCAGCTAACCAATGGCTGGTTCATCGCTGACTACTACACGTCCACAACTGGGCTGAATGGAAGCTACACCCCGGGCATTCCGCAATGCGGGGCGGCACCGCCCCCACCACCACCGACGCCTCCTGTATCTCACCAACCATTGGACGGGTGCGCCCAAGTGAGGGTTGTGGGGGTCCGCGGCTCCGGAGAGGCGCTTTTCCAAACGGATGCTTATGGACGCCCCACGAACGTCTTGGCCAACAAAGGGCTAGGACCGGGGGTGGAGAACTTTTACGACAACCTCAACGGCGACCTGCACAGCGGCATTGCAGTAGACGTTCGGTCACACGAAATTCAATACGATGCCATACCAGTTCCGATGGGATGGGGGATCCTGGCTGGAGTATGGAATGGCTACTACGCCTCCTACCTAAGCGGCGTTCAATACGGCGTAAATCTCCTGTCCGCCTATGTGCAAGACCATCTGGACAACTGCAAGTCAGAGCATTTGATCCTGGCGGGCTACTCTCAGGGTGCGGACGTCGTTCACCAGGTCTGGAATACGTTCACAGCTACTGGCAACGCCGGACTGGATCGGACACGCGGCCGACTCGACGGCGTCGTACTTTTCGCCGACCCTAGATTCAATCCCTATCAAAAGAACGCCATACCAGCTCTCAGCTTGGATGAAGGGTCGTTCGCCAGCAACATATCATCCTATGGAATCTACGCCGGAGTGCCCGGGACCGGGCCTGTGAACTGGTTCGCAGGCCAAGAGGTCTATCACTTCATGAAGTCCTATTGCGACTTCAACGACCCCGTGTGCAACGGCGGCTTTTCGGTCGATGTCCACACTAACTACGTGGGCAGGCGCGTTACGGCTGACGCAGGCCATTCGCTGTCCCGTTGGCTGGTTGGGCACTATTTCCACTAACCAACTGCGGCAGATTCCGGTGTGAAGCAGAGACCCCTCCTCTATCGCGAGCAAGGTGTCTAGAGAAGGCCCCTCCTGAGAAAGACCTGGACGGGCCTTCTCCCTGCCCTGACTAACATTGCCCTGATGCCTACCCTCAAATTCAAGCTCGACGGCGTCCCCCGCGAGCTCGAATGGACGCAACCCGGCTTCACCGGGAAGGACGTCCACCGCTGCACCTACGGGCAGGAACCGAAGGTCATAGCAACCTTCACGCTCACCGACGGGAGCACCATCGAGGTCCACGGTATCGCCGAGCACTGGACCAAGGACGAGGTAGTGGTCTGCTGGACCGCTGACGAAGCTCAGCACTGCAAAGTCTGGACGCTGACCGGGAATGTCCGGCGTCCAGACGAAGGCGAGTGGAAGGGGCGCTTTGTCCCCCGCTGACGCGGCTACTTCACGGTAATCAGGATCGCGTAGGCCATGACGTACACCAGTGGCGCCATGACGGCGACGATAGCGGTAGTTGAGTCCTGGCTCTGACGGTTGGAGCGGCGCTTTTTCGCCATATAGGGCACGAACCTCGCGTAGCCTTGGGGCATCGACTATCTGGGGGTAGCAATGACTTTGAGTCCGGCTGTCGGCATTTTGGGCGTCCTGTACGCCGTCTTCACGATCACGTTGGCCATCCTGGCGGTCTACGCCCTGGTGCTGGTCATTATTTTCCTACGGCTGCGGATCGCCGAATTGAAGCGGACCACGAAGGCTGAAAGTTCCGGGTCATGAGCAGGGGCTTCGGCTGATGGCCCTGGCCAAGCGCCCGGCCCCGAACCCGGAGTGGGTGGAGATGTATCGGAGCGGCATCCCGGTCACCAGGATTTCCGTCGTCACCGGAGTCGCGCGGTCGGTGATCCGGTATCACTTGGCAAAGGCCGCCGAACAGGACGGGGGCCTCCGCGTCGCGCACAGTGCCGCCGCAGTACCCCCGTCGACTCGGCCTACCGTCGCTGGCCGCCGCAACCTGGAGGACGTCCTGGCGTTCTACAAGGGGGAAGGCCGGCGCCCTTTCCACCGCCGCTCGGCCCGGGAATCTGCCCTCGCTGCCTGGCTGGTACGACGACGGGAAGAGACAGCGGCCGGCAGCCTCTCCCCCGTTTATGCCGCGGCCTTGGATACCATTCCCGACTGGCGGGACTACCCGACCAAACGGGACGCCGACGCCGCCCGCTGGGCACAACGCCTGGGCGAAGTCGCCGCTCGGCGGGCCGCCGGGAAGGACTGGCCCCGGCACAACAAAACCGAAGACCAGGACGAGCGCACCCTCGGGGTGTGGCTGCACACCCAGCGCATCGACGCCCGGGCCGGGAAACTCACCGCGGCCAAGAAGAAGCAGCTCAACGATGTCATTCCCGGGTGGCGTGAGGGCCGGGTCCGGCGCGGCCGCAACAGCCTCCTGCCCTGAAGCCGGCCGTCCTGTGAATAGCCATAAGGTCACCGGATGGGAGACTGCGGGATGGGGAAACTACAGGCAGATCCGTATCTTCGAAGCATCCGGGCCCAGGTTCTGGGCGTCCTTTTAGGAGTGTGCCTCATCGCGCCGCCCTTGATCCGGCTGGGTGAGGGCCGCTGGACCGGTGTCGACTGGGTCTTCGTCACTGCCGGCACTGCGTTCGTGATGTTCTGGCTGTCCATGGCGGTTCTCGACTGGAGGGCGCGGCGCAGTAGCACCCAAGAAGGGAGCAGCCGTTGATGGGCGGCCGGGGTGGACGACGAGTCCAGGCCGCGGGAATATGAGGGAGACGATCAGCTACCGACCGGAGGAGGACACGATGAGCACAGCCTCCAATCAGAGCCGCAGCGGTGCCCACGCTGCCACTGATGTCGCTTCCGAGGCTCAGGACGAGGACACCCGTGCCATCCAGATCGCCGCCGCGCAGCTCCGACTCGTCACAGATCGGCGCTTGGGCAAGCAAACCCCGGAATGGGTCAAACAACTGGCGGCCGAGAAGCCGGACTCCCCCGCATCCTGACGCCGAGCCGGTCATTTCGCGCCCAACTGAGCCCGTCTGACAAGTTGCAGGCGAGCCTTCAGAACATGGCAGGAAAAGTCTGTGGCTTGGCCACGGGGGCTCGGCATGGCCGGAACATGATGTGGGCCGCCTAAGTGAGCGACCGAACGCTATGCATAAAGCGCGACTCTGCGCATTCAGGGGTCAGGCATTCAAGCTGCGCGAGCTTCCATTTCTCGGCTGATGACCCTAGATCGGATTTGTTGAAGACGCGCTGCCATGTCGGGTAAGCCATCTCACCGCAGACCGGACAAACTGCCGAGTAGGTCCGTCTCTCCGCCGGCGAAAATTCCCGATTGGTCTCCATCTACCCATGCTAGATCCGCGCATCCATTAATAGGCGCCTTAGAGGTAGGCGAAGAAGGCGCCGGATCTGGCACGAGTTGAGCTTGCAAACCCATCTCATCAATGACCGGACCGGGAAACGCACTGCGCCCCGAAGAGAAGCAGCCGAACACATGCTAAAAGGGGCACCCCTATAGCAAAAGGGGGTGTCAGATGCCTTGAAGATAGGCCTCAGCCGGCGTAATTTTTTCCCATCACTCGTCTCCATTGGGGTGGCGCTATGGACAGCGATCTTTATGAGCTGGAGAGAAATCGGGCGGAGCGCCTTCATCAATGCATCGGTCCTAGGCGTCTTCTTGCCGCTTGCGCAGCTTTGATGCTGGCCGTTCAGTTGTGCGCATGCAACGGCGGTGGCGGAAGTGGGGGGCAGCAGCCGCCCCAAGACTACGGCGATAGCGGGTCTCGAGCCAGCGCGCCAGCACCCTATGTCCCCGCGCCGGCCGTAAGCACGCCGGCGGCAATGATTCCCGATACAGGATGTACTTCCGAGTGGCCGCGAAGGGAACAGCCCGTTGCGCAGACCCCGGAGGGGCGCAAATACGTCGAACTTATTGTGGCCTGCGCGAACGATACGACGGGATCAGTCTCGCTGACCAATAAGAGCGACATGGTATGGGTGTTCTATTCAAATCCTCCCGTTTACCCGTCTCAGGTAGCCGCCGAGCCTAAAGTCCAAGAGTTTCACGCCTTGGCATCGGCGGGCATGTACGCCTATAGCTTCATGGCCCCATCCGAAACAATCCGTGTCGACTCGCCACCCGACTCGTTCGAATGGGCCATCCACCCTGATCTCAGCTTGGCTTGGATGACCAACGAATTCGTGCTCAAGCAAGCCGCTGCCGCACTCAAGAAGGGCGCAACGTCCGGCTCCGCCGTTCGCAAAGCTGTATGGGATTGCACGAAAGCTGTCTATGACGCTGCTGTGAAGGTCCCAAGAGTCCTTTCCCCTCAGTACGACCCTGGGGAACTGCTGAAACAAGGACTTGGCGTAGCGACGTCATCGGGGACATGCGGAGCATCTTGGGCAGCCGCTGAAAAGGAAGCCGCCGCGATTGCCGCTCCCCTCCCCACTTTCAAGCAAGTGGGTGAAGACGCACGCAATGCCTTGAAAGGCTCTGGGGAGCTCGCCCAAAAGTCTGAGGGCCTGCTGGAGGGGTTGGCGGCAACCGCTAAATCAATTTGCAAGGCCAGCCCCCGTTGCTAGTCGGGAAAGTCTGACTACTCCTCACTTGAGAAACACCTACTCAGCCTCCGGGCACGCGTCCTCGAGATGGCCGGCAGCAATCCGCTCAGCGGTGCGCCGGTACGCCTGCTCGATGTAGTTCTCGACATCCTGGCGGCCAACGCGCGACATGCCGCGGTTATCTTGCCTCGATTCAACCGTGGGGATTGTTCGTTTTGGCATCCCACTCGCCGCTCCTACACTTTCTGCGACCGATGTGAGGGTAAGGCCTGCCGAAGGGCAAAATGGTCATGAAGACGACTGTTGTCAGTGGTCCAGGAGACCATAATGACCTGCGCTTTCAACCCGGTTCGACAGGCTGAGGAAGGTCTGGTGGACCCGCGGCACCGGCGGCTTCTCCTGCGATAACAATGAGATCAGCGACGAAGGGATGAACCGGGGCGAATAGGTCGCACTATCCGGTCACGGGGTCTTGGGCAGGCGATAAGGGGACTCCCACGTTTCGCTGTTGTGTTCACCCTGCCCGTGGGTACGGGACACCCTAAGCTGTCACAGCGCGCCCGAGGCTATAGCTCTTTAGAGGAGAAGCCGGCTCCCGTCCACTCGATCAGCACTGCCCCATTTCTGCCCTCGTAGCCCTCACCTGTGAGCGCCGCGAGTTCCAGCGCGCAGCGCTGCGCTTCTGCCTGGCTATTGACTGTGGCAACGCTGGCGAACCGCTGCCCGAAGTTGGCCACGAGGCCCCACACCTTCTCTGCCCCGACTACGGAAAAGACCTCTACGTTCGTGAGGTTAATTAACATGAACTGGTCACCGACTGCCTTGACGTAAATCTGCATTCGGATAAAGTACCAGCGGCCGCTGCCTACCCTGCTGACGCCGCTCCGAGCGCCCGGCTTTGTGCAGCTGCGTCGGCCGAAGAAAACGAGATGGTGCCAAGTTCTTCCTCCAGCAGGACCTTCCAGTGGTTGAACATGCTTCCCGCCGGAAGCTGGGGCAGGCGCATCTCATATCGGTATCACTCGCCTTGAAAGAAACCCATGTCAGGGTTTAGAGGGCGCACGGCGTCTTGAAGGGAGCCCTTCCAGCCGCTGCCTCACATACGATCATTTTGGATAATTCACTGCACCCTGGGCGAGGCGCCCTAGGGACGCCTTTCACGAATCGCGATCCAACGGCTCGGCAGGGCGCCAGTAACGCCCTTGCTCCTGGTTAGCATGGTAAACCTTGGGGTTATGGATCGCAGTCGGGCCGGCGGCTAACCTTCTGCCGTCGGCCAGCGCTCAATCCTCCCGCGTCTGCCTTAGACGACCATCCCGGGCCGCTTCCAGCAGCGTTGTCAGATGCTGCACTTGCTCGGAAATTTTTTGGAGCTCTAGCTGGACAGGGGCTTCAGCAGCGTCGAGCTCGGCCTGGGTTTTTCCCTACCAGGCTTCGTCCGCGGTGATGCCCTTGCCTCAGCCCTGCTCACAGCGGCCGCCCCGGACCGCATGGCAGTCTACGATCGGCGGGGCCAGACTGGTCTGGAAAAGCTTGGGCTTTCGCTGTCCGCTGCAAAGGGGCGGTACGGGAGGTACACCGCTGCGAAGACGGCGAGTCAAAATTCACCGGACGGACCTGCACGTAGACTCGGCCGAGAACATCAATTGGGGGAACCATGATTCTTAGTAGGAAGCGCACGTGCGAGATGTGCGGGCAGGCGTCGGCGAAGCATGACAGGGATGTCCGATTCCGGCTCCCGGAACCTGTGTTGAACAGTCCGCAGCAGCACCGGGTTGAAGGTAGCTGGCTGAGCGACCCGGATCCGACCACGGCCGCGCTGATGCAGATCCCGAACATCAGTCCTTTCGTCCGGGCTCTCCTGCCGGTCAAGCTGCAGGGTGGACATGAGTTCCGGTTCGGCGTGTGGATCGCCATTCATCCGGAAGACCTCCAGCACGCGTGCAGGGTCTGGAACGCCCCGGAATACGGCGACCTGAAGCTGACCGGGTACCTTGCGAACAAAATACAGCCGTGGGGCCTCTACAAAGTCCCGGTGAACCTCGCCGTTCTGAACCCGGACCAGACGCCCTACTGTGTGAGCAGCCCGAACGAGGAGCTGAACGAGGTGCTTACCCAGGAGTGGCCACACGACATCCTCGCCTCTCTGCCTTGACACCCGGCCCCGGCCACCGTCCGTGGACGTTCGACTCCGTTTGCGTCAAGGTCCCGGCGCTGCCCCTGCTGGAGTTCAGCTGGCGGATCCCATCATCCAGCTGCTGCCCTGGTACGCGGCCGTCTACCTGCTGATCGGGGCCTGCATCTTCGGGCCTACCGGGAAGGTCCCGCCGGTTCGGCAGGCCGTGGCGTTCCTGCTGCCCGGCACCCTGCTCGTTCCCTTGGCGCTGCTGAACTTGGGTTTCTGGGCCGGCGGGTGGCTGCTGGGGTTGCCCGCGTGGGGCCTGCTGCTGAGCCGGTGCACCCGGGATAACCCGCTCAGGCCCGTTCAGCTGCTGAAGTTCCTGGGCCTGCTGGTGCTGGGCCTGGTGATCTTCACGTTCAACGCCATCACCCATTCCCGAGCCTGGGCCTGTTCCTGCTTCCCGTCATCCCGCTGGTCCGACTGGCCTACCCCGGGTACCGGTTCCAGGCAGCGGCGGAGCTTCTGCTGGCGATAGCCACCGTCTGGATTGCCTTCGCCCTTCCCACCCCTGAGGGCGCGTGGTCGCCACCATGGACATACGCCGGCGGGTCCGTGACCGTGGGTCTGATGATCGCATATTGGGCTCGCGGCCTCTCCTGGCCATCACCAGGGCGGCAGCTCAACGACGGCGCTGTCCTGTAGGACTGTCGCTCTTGCCGCCACGTCTTCGCAGGCGGGGCCGTATGGGGACTTTACCGGTACACAGGCGGGGCCTGTTGTGGAATCATGCGGGCATGGGACTTCCCGAGGACCCGGACAGGACGATGGCGGAGCGTCACCGCGCCACCTCGCACGATCCGGGTGAGGCGGAACGGCAGCAGGCGCTCAGACGGCGCCTGGTTGAATTCGTCCAAACTGCCCAGGCACGCCACATCCATCCGCTGCCGCTGGAGACTTACCGCGGCCACCGAAGATACCAGTCGTCACTCTTCGGCTGGCTCTTGATTCCCGATACCTGCCTTGCCGTCGCCACGGATGCGGAACTGTACCGATTGCACCTGGAGGGCGGAGGGTCCCGCAGCAAGACGCCTGTCCGGGAAGAATGGATCCGCAATGCTTACTGGCATGGCTGGGCGTCCAGGTGGGTCACGTTGGAAGAAATGCTGGTCGACGCAGTGGCGAGGGGCACGAGCCGCCTGCCCTAAGGAGCGGACGACTTCTGGGTGGCCGTTCCGCGAGGAATACGGCAACAGGATTGCATCCACAATGCTAAGCATGCTTATGATGGTTGTAGCCGATGGGGATCGGCTTGGGGAATGGGAAGAGTGAAGGGCGCGCTCAGCGAACGGGGCGCGCCTTTCCCGTGTCCAGAGGCAACTCAGGCTCGGCACGGTAAGCCAACGACGGGACGAGCACGATGAACACCGATGAGATGACCGATACGACCGTGGACGGCACTGCTCTGTGGCAGGGCCAGGAAGTCCGCGTCTATGCCGCCGGCTGCGACCTGGGCACCGGCCTCGTTGATGATCTGACAGTGGACGGGTCCATCGTTTGGATCGTCTTTGGCGGCGCCGAGCCGCGGCGCATGTTCCTTGAGGAGGACGCCGCGCGCTACACGGTACTCGGGTAAACCCATCCATCAGGCCAGCAGGAATTCGCACCAGAGCGGGTAGTGGTCGGAGATCCGCCAGGACACCTCGGTGCGGTTCAGGCCCGGGAAGACGTGCGGGATGAAGTCGAAGGTGCCGGCCCGCTGCCCGTACGCCATGCCCTTCAGCAGGGAGGTGCCGTCGGGCGTGGAGAACCAGGCGAGCTGGTCGTAGAAGTGCTTCGTCTTGTCGTCGTCGAAGATGGTCCGCGGGACGGCATTCAGTTCGGCCGGCGGCCAGAGGCCCGTAGAGATGAACGCCTCGTAGAGCGGGTCGCCGATCCGGTCCAGGTTGAAGTCGCCGAGGACCATCAGGTTGGTGTTCCACTCGTTGGGCCGCACCGCCCAGTCGTGCATCCATTGGGCGAACGCGGTAATCTCCGGCAGCCGTTCGGTCTCGTCCTTGCCCCACAGCACGTGGACGGTGGCGAGGGTGAACTGGACGCCAGCCCGGCTGAAGCTGGCGGTGTAGGGGGTGCGGGCGAACTGGCGGGCTGGCGCGTCCCCGATCGGTGGCAGCACGATTTCCCCGACCAGACCCGAGGGCCGGATCCGTGAGCTGTCGTATAGGAAGGCGAGGCGTTCCCCGTTGCCGGCCGCACCTTCGGTGACATCGGAGACGATGACTTGCCACTGCTCCCCTAGGCTGGCCATGAGTCGCTTGAGGGCTGCCGGGTTGCGGCGGGATTCCTGGACGGCGACGACATCGAACCGGGAGATGACCTCGGCAAGGCAGGCGATGGCGTGCCAGTCCCGCTTCGGTGAGTCCTTGGGCCCGGCCAGCCACTTGTTCGTGAGGTCGCCCAGTGCCCGAATGTTCCAGGTTCCGACCAGAAGATTGGACTCCGTCTTCGCGGGAATCGCAGCGTCCAGGGCGGCCTGCAGACGCCGCAGGTTTCCGGTCACCGCTGCTGGTGGCTGCTCTGTCATCACTCCATGCAACCAGACGGCATGGGGGATGTTTGCAGGCGCACCGGAGCCCGCATCACTTAGACAGTAGGGGCCAGGTTCCAGACGGATCACATATTGGTGGTGGTCCCGCTATGAATGCGCAATCACCTTGACCGCACATTGCTAAGCATGCTTATCATGGTCTCAGTCGGATGGGGATCCGGTGCGAAGGGGAATCGAAAAGGGTGCGCTCAGCGAACGGGGCGCGCCCTTTCCCGTATCTATGCCAACAACAGGAGGACAATGTGAGCGATTCCGGAACCAAGGAACAGCCTGTCGGTGAGCCCGGGGACCCGCAGACCGACACACCGAACACGAAGCCCGAGGAAGACCGTCCTATTACTGAGGACCCGGACGGCACCCCGAAGGAGAACCCTTCGGGAGGCTGATAGCCGTCAACGGGGCCTGCCAAGCGTCGAGTGGTAGGGAGTGAAAGCAGCGGGCCAGTCGGGACTGGGCCCGCTCTTTCTTTGCCCGCATGCTGCCAACCCTCGCGTAGCCTAGGGTCCAACGACTACTTGGGGGGTAGCAATGAACACTCTGACACCGGCTTTCGGCATCATCGGCATCCTGTACGCGGTCTTCACGATCGTGCTGGCCGGCCTGGCGGTGTATGCCCTGGTGCTGGCCATCATCTTCCTGCAGCTGCGGATCGCTGAGTTGAAGCGGGCCGCGCGGCCGAAGGGTGGCAGCCTGGAATGACGGCACCACCCGACTGATGGCCCGCACGAACCGCAGAGCCCCGGACCCTGAGTGGGTGCTGATGTACCGGCGCGGCATCACCATCCCAAAGATTGCCGCGGGCGTCGGCGCGTCCGAATCAACGGTACGGCGCCACATCGCAGCTGCCGTCAAGCAGGAGCCGGGGCTGCGCGCTGAGCATCAGGCGGTTCTTACGCCGGCTGCACCGCGGGTGACGGAGCCCGGCCGCAAAAACCTGGACGAGACCCTGGCCTTCTACAAGAGTGAGGGACGACTCCCGGTGCATCGCCCTTCCGCCCGGGAAAGGGCTCTGGCGGCTTGGCTGGTCCGGCGCCGCCACGACGCAGGAAATGGAACCCTCTCCCCCGCCTACGCTCTGGCCCTGGACACTATCCCGAACTGGCGGGACTACCCCACAAAGCGGGACGCCGACGAGGTTCGCTGGAAGCAGCGACTGGCCGAAGTCGCAGCCTACCTGGCCGCCGGCCACGACTGGCCCAGGCACAACAAGACCGACAACCAGGAGGAACGGACCCTGGGCGTGTGGCTTCACACCCAGCGCATCGACTACCGGGCCGGAAAGCTCACCTCAGCCAAGGAAGCCCAGCTGAACGAGGTCATCCCCGGCTGGCGGCAAGGACGGCGGCGGCGGGGTGCGAACAGCCGGAAAGGCGGGATTGAAGCTGGCGCGGCAGCCAGCCACCCATGCTGTGACTAGCCCCGTGCGGGACCAGGTGGGAAACTGCGGGATGGGGAAAATACAGTCAGACCCGTACCTGAACAGCATCCGGGCGCAGGTCCTGGGCGTCCTCCTAGGGTTGTGTCTCATTGCGCCGCCTCTGATCCGGCTGGTCGAGGGCCGCTGGACGGGGGTCGACTGGGTGTTCGTCATCGGCGGTGCAGCGTTCATGTTCTTCTGGCTCGCGGCCGCGGCCATCGGATGGCGGACCAGGCGAAGCGGCATCCGCCACGACCGCCCTTGACCTGCGCCGGGTCGCGGCTCTGATCGCCCGTGGGCACCAGAACCACCTCATGCCATTCCCGGCCCCGGCCCGGGCCGCCGCTTAGGCTGGGATCATGCCGCCGACACCGAGCCCCATCCCCGTCACCGTGGTGGCCCCTCCACCGGAGTGGTGGCAGATCGTTGCCGCACTCAGCCCCTTTGCGGTGCTCATTGGTGCCGTCGTCGCCGGGATTATCGGATTCAGGCAGATCAAGCAAAAGCGAGAAGCAGACAACCGCGCCGAATGGTGGAAACGGACTCAATGGGCCCTAGACGCCGTCTACTCAGGAGACCCGAAGCGCGGCACCGTCGGCCTCAAGGTCCTCACCGTCTTAGCCGAGAGCGGTCTGGCCGGCGAAGGCGAACTGGATGTCTTGGAGGCCGCCTGGGAGAACCCGCTCAGTGAGGCAGAGAAGCAGCAAACTGAAAACACCGCTAAAAGCCCCCTTCAGAGCGCCACCCCAGGGACCTTCGTGCCCGGGAGGCCAGCCCCGAGCGTGCAGCGCAGCCAGGAAGACGACGTGCTGCGCGATGGCCAGCTCGTCATCGACGAGAGGGGTGCTCATGTCTTTGGGGTGGACGATGAGCCTAGGCCACGGGACAATGAGGAAGACGACAAGCCACAACCTGCTGGAGGAGGACCGCGATGAGTACAGCTACCCATCCGAGCCGCCGCGGTGCCCACGCGGCTGGGGAAGCTGCTCCCGAAGCCCAGAATGAGGACACCCGGGCCATGCAGATCGCCGCAGCCCAGCTCCGGCTCGTCACGGATCGTCGCTTGGGCAAGCAGACCCCGGAGTGGGTCAAGCAACTGGCGGCCGAGAAGCCGCACTCCCGCGCGTCCTGAGGACGAGCCACTCCCTTAGCTCCCGAGCGACACCCGGCCGACCCTGCGGCGATGAGCGGACCCTGGGCGTCTGGCTGCACACCCAGCGCATCGATTACCGGGCCGGGAAGCTCACCGTGGCCAAGGAAACACAACTGAACGAGGTCATCCCAGGCTGGCGGCAGGGACGTCCGCGGCGCGGTGGGAACAGTCGGCCGCGCGGCGCTTAGTAGGTGGACCTGCGTGTGGCGATGAATGAATGAGAGACGATCTGACAGATTCTTCTAAGACCAGATCTTGAGGATCGGCCCAGCAGTTGGGCCAAGGGCTAAAGCTTCCTTGCCACGAGGGCCAGCCGTAAGATTGAGCTGCTGGGACGGCGGTGCCGCCGCAGGTCTGGCCGGACGTGGTGCCGCAGGCGGCCATGCACCTGTCACTTCGTCCCGAGCGGAAGCGGCAATGAGCACGAAAAATCACGCTTGGAGGCGGGGCGCCCTCGCAGTCGTCCTCCTCGTCTCTGGCTGTACCTATTCCACCGATGAACCCGCACCGTCATCAAGCTCACCGAGTCCCTTCGCTTCCCTGGAAAATCAGGTCCAGCTGTTCCTGGACGAGGGCGCGGTGTCCGCCGTCGTACAGATCCGTTGGCCCGAGAGCGAGTGGTCCAGGGCCTACGGCGTGCGCGATCTTGAGACCAGAACGCCAGCGCAGCCCACGGACCGGACAGAGGTCGCCAGCGTCACGAAGACGATGACGGCTGTGGCGGTGCTGAAACTCGTGGACGACCACCTGATAGGCCTCGACGATCCCGTCAATGACGTCATCCCCGGATTCACCTCCGCACTGAAGCCCCCGAGCCCTATCACTGTGAGGCAGCTGCTCAGCCACACATCCGGGATGCCCGAGGTCAATGATGCCCTGCCGAAAGATATTGACTTCCGCCCCGTCCTCACCCAGACACTCACTATGGAAAGGGGCCTGCAACTGGCAGGAGCCCTCCCTTGGGCCTCTGCCGACGTCGGGTCTTTCAAGTACTCGAATACGAACTACCTCGCGCTCGGCCTCCTGCTCCAGACGCTGCGGCGCAAACCCTTCATCCAGATCATGCAGGAGGAGGTCTTTGAACCCCTCGGTCTGAAGAACACCAGTCTGGACCGCGTTGATCCGCACGAGACGGGTCTATTACACGGCTACGTGACCCTGCGCGGTGAACGGGTAGACACCACAGACAACACCTTCTCGGTCGGCAACCCGGCAGGCGGAGCGGTATCGACGATGGAGGACTTGAACCTCCTCATGGCCGGAATCTTCCAGGGACGGGCGGTTTCGGCCTCGTCCCTGCGGGAAATGAAGACCAGTCCCGGCTTTCGCCTGTACGGGCTCGGCGTGTGGGAGCACGGGGACGGATGCTCGAAAGACTCTCGGCATGAGGGCCGGGGTTCGTTCTGGCAATACCAGACCGTAGCGGTCAGCAGCGGAGACGGGCGGTACCAGGCCGCGATGACAGTCACAACGCCACCGATGCCCACGGACTTAGAGGACCCCTCCACCCAGGAGAAGCGCGACTACCTGAACGGCCGGATTGAGTCGACCCTCAACGAGACCCTCGACCGACTCTGCAAGCCGGCCAACTGAGAAACACGTATCCGGTCGGATGATGCGCCCAAGAACGGGAGGATGCGTTCCCTGGCCCCCCCGATAGTTGGGTTAGCGGCGGCTGGATGGGTTGAGGGCATCCTTATCCGACGGGATGCCCGTGCGAGCAGTGGTCCTGCCCCGGCTGGATCTCGTGCCCTTGGATGCAAGTCCTCTCAGGCGGGAGCGGCCGGTCGTGATAACTGAGGAAGACGCTGCTGTACCCGCGCTCTATGCCCTCGTCCTCGCGCCGCAGCCACTCCGCCAGATGCAGCCTGTGATGCTCGTTGCCCTTCTCTGGCTTTGTCGATTCATCCGTCCGATGCCTGAGAGGTTTCTTCACCATGGCACTCGCGACCTTCAATACCGTCCCTGTTCGGCGCAGAGAGGAACCGGTGCAACCATGATAGAAGCCCGGCACTGCGGCAGCAATCGGCTGCGCTCGGGCCTTTGGACCCCAGCGTTACGCCATCAGGCGACCACGGCCCTCTGCTACTGGCAGGTGCGCACCACCCGTCGATGGATGAGCGTGAACGTGCCGCTGCTCTGCCCGCTCTTCGGCTGGAACCATCGCAAAGTCATGGACAAGGGCGGAACAAGATTGCCGCCTGTCTGGGCGCGCGGCTGGTTGCCAACTCATCGCGCGAGGAGTCACGTCCCTGAACCGACTGCGCCTCGGTGAGCCAATGCATGCCGGGGCCTTGCATCAGGCCAGACGGGACTTGGCTACTGTTTACTGGCCCTTCATGCGGGGAGCGTCCCTTTGGGAACGACAAGCCTGGCATGCCGGCGTTGGTCTACCACCAGCGTTTCAGCGCCCACCCGTTGGCTGCACCATCCCCGGCATCGGCGGCCTCCCCGTCTTTGCCGCAGCGCAGACATCGCTTATAGATCGCTCCATCTTCAGTATGTTCAATGTGCCATTCATGGCGGACGTTGAATTTGCACAGCAAGGCAAGGGCTTCAACATAGCCTTCTCCTATCTGCGCATCTGGCAGTTCGGCAGCGGACTTAAGGATCGTCGGCTATTCGAAGAGCTCCACGCGTGGTTCGCCCTGAACGCCGCTGCGTTGCATCGCGTCCCTCAAGTCCTCCCGTCCGAAGAACGCCGTCGCGGTTTGCACGTTGTCGAAATGATGGATGACGAGGACGTTGTTAGGGTCATCGACCATCTGGTGTACTGACTCCTCGGTCACCCCTCAGTCTTTCTGCATGTCGCCCACAGAGTCGCAGACCTTGCGCCAGGTGTCGTAGTCGGCGACGCGGTGAAGGATGGTTGCAACGGTCATGGTGCTTCTCCTTTGAAGCGTGCAGCGCCGTTCGTTGCGGCACATTTTCTGCATCGACCCCGAATAGAGCCGCTACTGGCTGTGTTACTCCGGCACCGGAGGGGTGTCAATGAGCATCCTGCTGGAAGGCTGCATCGATCGATCAAAAGGGCAGCGCACTCAGCCGTGAGAGTCAGGAGCATAGCATGCCTAAGCCAGCCCTTCGGCCGCCGCCAGGCGCGGCGAGGCCGGGTGGGAAGAGCAAGCGGCCCCTGGGCAGATTACGCCCCGAGTCACCACGGCGGCCGCATAAACCGCCGTGTACGTCTACCGCAGCGCGGTCCTTAGCCGCTCCGTGAAGTCGCCGAGGGATTCCCGCCATTCCGGTTCGTCGGCGTCATCCCACAGCTCGGCAAGCTCGGACTTCTCCCCTGCCACGCGTTCGACGGACTCAAGGGCCATCTCCACGTCCTCTGCGGTGATTTCTGCTCCATGGGCGGTCACCCAGTCGGTGATATTCTCTGCCAGGTCCCCGAGCGGGTTTCCTTGGGTGGCAGCGGTGACCTCTGCAGCGGCAAGGGCAATTGCGCCGGCCGGAGCCTCAACGTACCTGTCGCCGCCCTTCGCCAATGCTGACCGAACGACGTCCGCGCCGCCGGCTTCGAGCTCCTCCAGCCAGTCCAGCGCGTCGTCATTCTCGAACGGCAAGTAGCCCCATGCGCCCATCATTGCCCCTCTCGGTGTCAGGTTGCTGGCACCACTATGGCAGGCGCGGGCAAACCGGAACAGCGTAGGACGGACATCTCTCTCAGTCAGGAAGGTCAAAGAGGCTCTTCGGGTCGTCGGCGCCGAGCAGGTCGTGATGGAAGACGATGGCGTCCACGGGTCGGGTGTCGACGAAGAGCACGGCCACCTGCCGGGAGTGGACGACCGTGTACCGGGTGGGTCCGTCCACCCAGGAGTGGATGCCGGTGTACTCCTCGACGAACAATCCGTCACCGAGCAGACCCCGCTGATCAAGCAGGTCGTAGACAAGATTCCAGGCCAGATCCATGAGTTCATGGATGGCCGCCTCCACCGTCGGAGCCGTCATAGCTCCATGGTGCTTCTGGGCACTGACAGGATGACGGACCTGGTTGTCTTCCATGCGTGGGTATGCCGTGATTAGGCTGGAATAACAGGACCGAATTGAGGGACGAAAAGAAGAAGGTTTCGAGGCTCATGGGAGCAGCAACGGATGGTCTTGCGGGCGGTCTCACAGTGGCATTCCTGCTGTTTACAGCAATCCTGGTGATCGACTAAGCAGGATCGACTGCCCTTGTACGGTCGAAGGTTAGGCGCAGGCCTCGGTATACCAGCCAAACAGCCCCCTGCAACTACCTAATCGACCTTCCCCGCCTTCCCCGCCAGTCTCAGGCAGCGTAACGTTGTGCCGGGGAGGAGAACCGAACGGTCTTCGCGACACATGCCGGAATAGGCGTGCATATGCTCGGTCCTGGGGCCCCGCGGATTTTATATCTCATACCTTGCATTGCGAGAAGAAAGCACGCTCCACAAAGTTTGAACCTGTTGGTATGCGTTCTCGTAAAGCTGATAACTCTTCGCCGTCGTAGGCGGCCGCATAACAGTCCCGGCTGCAAGATGAAGGATCTGGTTACGATCTTGCTGCGCCGCGCTGATGTCTCGAAAGTGCCCCTTGGGCATAGGCGCCCAATCCACCTGCTGAGCCTATAGGCCTGCAGTCTTTTTCCTAGCGGGAGAGTTCCATGCACACCCTTAGAAAGTTCTTGCTTATTCCTGCCCTTATTTTTGCATTTCTCGGCTCAGCCGCTGCAATTCCTGCTGCCAACGCCGCGAGTACCGGCGGTGCTTCTGTCACAAATGACTCTGATTGTGTCCCTTACGGGACGTCGATAATTTGCTTCAAATATCTTAACGTCGTGAGCAGTGTTGAGACCCCTAACGGTGGCACGGCCTACACGCAAAAGACGTATGCGACCCAAACCGTCACGTCCCCTGAGGGAGATTTCAAGTACGAGGTCAAGTTCACCTTCCGCAACGAGTACGTGTACCAAAAAGGCGAGTTCCGTGTAATCGTTGCCTCCTTCACATCCACGGCAAAAGTTCCAGGCTACGGCACCTGCACTTCCCGGTCTGAATCCGTTTTCTCGAACGGAGAGGTTCACGTCTATACGACTTCCTATACCTGCCACCCATAGCTCGGCTGGAACGCTCGGTTTCTGGCTTCCGCAGCAATTACCCGGGAGGGCTTTGTCCTCCCGGGTACTCAAACAGTTGCGGGGCAGGCCCCGCGTGTCCTCATTCAGTACAGCTAGGCCGGCGGAACAAGGACGCACTTGGGCGAGCCAGTGAAGCATAAAACTGGGATAGTCCTGGCAGAGATCCCGGTTCTTGGTGGCACCGCATTCTTCCCGGTCCTGCCGCCGAGGACAATTGGAAATCGTCCGGGTCCACCACTTCCTATGCATGAGGACGAATCCGTGCCCCGCCTCTACCGACGACGGAGCGCCTGTAAAGAGCTAAGCGCCGGGAAGACCGCCGCGGTTGTCTTCGACGTTGGTTTTGAGATGAAGACGAGCCAGAGCCCTCAGCGCTGGTCGAAGACATCGGCGGCACTCCCGTCTGTAACTCCGAGGAAACCGACGGCGAGTACGACGACTTACTGAACGCCACCAGCCCGGATCCACAGCTCGTTACCCTGGTCGTCGGATCACACACGTGAACTGCTACTCCCCCTCGTCAGCGACGCCATCGTCAGTGATCTCTCCGGCGGCGATACGTTCACCGGTGCGCCGGTACGCCTCGGCGATGTAGTCTTCAAGGTCTTGCCGGCCGATGCGCCAAAGGCCCCTCTTATCTTGCCTCGATCCAGCTGTAGGGAGCGCTTGTTTTGGCATCCCACTCGCCGCTCCTTACACTTTCCGCCGCCGGCGTGAGGGTAGGGCTTACCGGACTGGAGTCACTGGGGCAAATGGGTCAGTACCACCGCACCGATGGCAGCTCCCAACACGACAAAGCCCACCCCAACGATTCTGTAAACGCCACTGTCTGGAGCCGAACCGTTGAAGAACAGTGAAGCGTTGTCCTTTGCGTACTGGCCAAGCCAACGCGCGGATCCGCGGAAGTCCGCGACCACAGAGAGGCCAAGCAACACGGCCACCGAAGCCGCACCTATGGCCGCCGCGCCAAGGAGGGTCCTGTCCACTTGGCCGAGCAAGATCAAAGCCAGGACCGCGACAACGAATAGGATGCCCAGAACTTTCAGCGGCCATGGCAGTGGTGCATCCGACTTCACGAGCTCCCCCTAGTTCCGAGTTCCGACACCCCATCCCGACACTCCGTCGGCACTGCGGGCATGGCTGAACTAAATCACTGACACGGCATGCCCAGCAAGACGCTTGCGCGGATCTTGCGGCCGAGGGCTACGAGGATGCCGGCTCGACAGCCTCCAGGATCTTCTGCAGCGTCGCGGGACTGGCTGCGAGCTCAATGCCACCGCCAGCTGACTCCAGGGCGACGATCTGGAAGCCGAACGGCACGGCCTGCTTGTTGTCCTGGCGGGTAGAGACCCGGTGGTCCGGAGTGCGGTGAGGGCGCGGCTGCGGCCGCTGGCGATCAACTCGTCGTAGACGGCCGGCTGGAAGTCGATTCGGCCCGGAGCCGGGGTGGCAATAGCTATCTGCCAGACGCCGCTCAACGAGCCCGGCAGCGAGTTCGGGTACCGCAGGAACATCAGCGACTGACCTCTCTCATCGAGCCTTGCCGCGGTTCCGCGGAAGCGTTTCTGGGTGAAATAGGTACCTCCGGCAAGAATAAGCGCGTAGAACAGCCCGCTTACAAGGGCGCTGTCGAATGCTTCTCCAAAGATCAGGCCGCCACCCATGTAGAACGAAAAGGCGAAGACACCGATCACCGCCACCCGCAGGCTCGGAGGCAGCGCACGCCACCACTTCCTCATGGCGGGAGTCTAAAGGAGGCCTTTTCCTGTCGCTACGCCTCCTCAGCCTCCGTGCCATCTTCGAGCTCGCCAGCGGCAATCCGCTCAGCTGTGCGCCGGTAGGCCTGGTCGATGTAGTCCTCGACGTCCCGGCGGCCGATGCGCCACATGCCGCGGCCACCGACCTGAAAAGCACGCAACTCCCCCGTCCTGATGAGACCTTGAACGAGGCTTTGCTTCACGTTCAATTCGTCGGCGACCTGCGCCATGGTCAGGAAACGGGGCTGGTTTGGTTCAGCAGTCACCGGCCTATCCTATTCCGGTGTTGTTTGCCGGTTCGGGAACCACCCATCCTCACGAACATCGCAAAAACCATACGCGGCCTGTGAGGCTCCTCCCCCGTCATCCAGGGAACAAACCGGAGCAGCCCCGATTAGCGGGCAAGATAACCCCTGCCCCCAACTTGAATAGCCCGAAGCTCCCCCGCCTTGATCATGGCGTGGATCTGGTTCGGCTTCACATTCAGCTCTTCGGCAGCCTGGGTGGGGGTCATGAAGCGGGGCTTCGTTTCGGGTACGTCAATCACCGGTTCATCCTATGGGCTGTGCACCGGCAGCGGAGGTCGACGCCAGTCAGTAACATCCGGATCATTTTGGATGAGGAGGTCCTCCAGGGCCGGCCAGCCACGCGTCGCGACAAAGGAAGCTTCAGCAGGAAAGAGCGGCACGAGCCAGGAGATGACGATCGGACCCTCAGAATCCTCGCATGTCGCGAACGCTTCTGGCTGGTAAACCGGAACACCGAAGTAGAAGGCTTCAAGGCCGGTGTCAGGATCCAGCGCTCCCCTGGGGCCCATGACTTCTCCTCGAAGGGGAGCCCGGCCCTCGTGGATCACTTCCTGCACGAGCTGCTGCATGATCGACGGAACGTACCGTTCAAAATGGCCGCGGCGGACCAAGATCAAGAGTTCCATCCGGACTGGCGCCTTGCCTGGCAAGGCCAGTTCATGCCGGCTCAAACCCAGGGTGGAGTAGGCGGTCACACCGTCAAGGGGGCCGTCAGCAAATTTGACGACCTGCGCGTGCTGGGGGTTTCCGTCGGCATCTTTGGACCAACCTTCGGAGATGGTGCCCAAATAGCGTTCAAAATGCTCCACGAGGTGTGCCATACGCCAACCCTACCGACGGTCCTAGTAGTCGATGGCTTTCCGGTCCATGGACTTCAGCGCGGCGAGCCGGGCTTCCACTTCGGTCTGCTCTCCGAGGTCTTCCAGGGAGGCGAACTGGGCGTCCAGGGGTGAGGCGGCGAGTTCCTGCTGGCCACGGACGGTGGCCTCCTTCCGGCGGATGTTCTCCTCGTACCGGCCGATGGCCGAGGTGGGGTCTCCGGCGTCCAATGCCTTGAGGGCGTCGTTGACCTGAGTCTGGGTGGCAGCGACACGGGCCCGGTTGACGAGCTCGTTGCGCTTGGCCGTCAGCTCGCCAAGCTTGCCCCGCATCTGGTCCAGGCCCTGCTTGAGCTTGTCCACGACCTCGTTCTGGGCCGTCAGGGAAGGTTCCTGGGCCTTGGCGGTGGTTTCGGCGGTCATTTGCCGTCTGATGGCGACTTTGGCCAGGTTGTCGAACTTGTCGGCGTCCACGGGATTCCCGGCGGCACGGAACTCATCAGCCTTCTTCGAGGCGGCGATGGCCTTGCTGCCCCAGGTGTTGGCGTCGTTCATGGCACGGTTGTAGTCATCTTCAGCCATCCGCAAGTTGCCGATCGTGGTGGCCACGGCCGCTTCGGCTTCACGGATGTTCTCGGAGTAGTCGCGGACCATCTGGTCCAGCATCTTTTGCGGGTCTTCCGCGTTGTCCAGGAGGGCGTTCAGGTTGGCCTTGGCGAGCTGGGCAACGCGGGCGAAAATACTCTGCTTCACGGGGGTCTTTCTACGGGTAGGGCAATTCGGATTCTATGTGTACGGCAATGAAGGTGCCAGACGCTCCCTGCGCGTCACAGCCCCCGAGTGGACTATTACCGGAGAGGATAGCCAGATGGATATGGCCGACTTCTACGCCCTTCAGCAACTGACGGCGCCTCTCAGTACCGGAAGGCAAGGCAAACTGACCGTTCACGACCTAGGCCACCTGCGGCTGCCGTCGGGGAAGCTCGGTGCCTGCGATCCCTTCACGAGCCTCGAATACCCCCTGGTCGTCCGCCTCACTCCCGGAGACTACCCAGTTCGCGTCACGGTGGCTGATGTTTCACCCGAACAGGACGGGTCACACCTGCGGGAGGCGTACCTCTCGCTCGTGCTCTCAGACGCAGAGTCAGTAACCGTCGAGGCTGCCCCCGGCCCGGAAGGTCCGCCTCCTCCCGGCCACTACTTCACGGTGGGAGTTGATGCCGGCACCGTGGCCTTCGTTGACGCCGAAGCCGTACTGCGCTGCATGCCCGACCCAACAACGTGGTACGAGGAGTTGTTCGACTCGGATGATCCCGACTCCTGGTTCAGCCTGATGGACGCTGACGGACTATACCCCGCCGGGACCGCAAACATTGTCATGCCGTTGGCGCCGAACGGCGAAAATGTCGTGCTCTCGCACTCCGGCTGGGGCGACGGCGAGTACTGGCTGCTCCAAACGAAAGACGCCCAAGGCAATCTGACTGGTGTCCACATCGACCTCGCGGTCGCTGGGAAGTTTGACGAGGAACCAGGCAGGAAGGAGCCTTTCCCATCAGCTGGTGTGACCGATCCTAAGCCACAGAGAAAGAGCTGGCTGGCCAAGCTATTGGGGCGATAGGCTCGTTCCGGTGGCCGGAGGTTTGCACCCGCAGATGATTCATCGCCCGGGCCCATCCCAGCCCCGCTGCCGGCGGCCGCGGTCACGGATGACCTCGGCGACACCTGCGAGGGCCAGCGGGAACGAGACCACCGCGGCGAGGTGCCGCTTCAGGTCGTAGGGATCATCCATCATTGCCCACCCCACGAGCACCCCTGGCAGCCCGACGCAGATGGTCACCCAGACCCTGTTCTCCCGCGCTCCCGACCAGACGGCGGCGGCGATGGACAGGACGGAACCGGCCAGGATGTAGCGGTTGCCGATCCAGACAATTTCCTGCTCCCTCACGGGTGGCAGCCAGATGTGCCAGCCGGCGTGCCATATCCCGTAGCCGATCAGGACCATCGAGGCGAGGACGAGCAGGGTCCAGGCGATGGTCTTCGCCCATCGGCGGCCGGCTGCAGACCAGGCCCCTGCCTGAGTTTTCACAGCGGGCCGTAACTGGCGTTGCCGTAGGGATCCCGCCACGTCGCCAGGTCCGCCTCCACTGCCTGCCGGAGGACCGGGTCCGTGTGGAGACGACGGCGGAACGCCTGCCGGGATCGGCCCATGACGGTAGAGGGGACCAGGATGCAGGCAGTCAGGATGGCTGTGAAGAGCAGGAACGATCCGATCACCGCACCGATTGTCCCGTTGGCGACCGCGGATGGGACAGTCGTGGCAAGAATGGCACCCGAGATGGCATCGAGCACGCACACCATCATGATGCCTCCCCTGGCATTCCCCGGCCCCCGCGTGGCAAGGGTGCGACTGGTGTCCGGCAGCGTTCGGCGGACGCGCTTCCAGGACAGGAGGCCTGCTGCCGTCAACCCCGTGCCGGCCAGGACAAGGACGATGACCCAGGCGATGCTGCCCGGCAGCGCTGCGATGAGTGCAGCGGCCCCGACCAGGACCGGGCCTCCGGCAATGGCGCCGCTCCAGGCAGCTGCCAGCGTCCCCTGGGCGTCGGCCAGCTCCCGCAGACGGGACGGTGCCTCCGGCGGGCTGACCCGTGCCAGTTCCGGTGAGAGCCAGTAGTCGAGTGGGTGCTTGGGCTGGTCCGCCGGCCAGCGCACTTCTGGAAGCGGCCCTGTCACTTGCCAGCCAGTTCGCTGCGGCGGAACGTGGCGGCGATGTTGAGCTTCCGCCCGTACTCGATGGAGCCGTAGCGGAACAGGTGGACGGCCAGGCGCAGGATGGCGATGCCGACGACGAAGAGCTCGACGATGACGATGCCGGCCTCGTAGGGGCTGAGGGTACCGAAGCCGTTCCGGAGCAGTGCGGTGACCGGTGCGGTCAGCGGAAAGTAGGTGAAGATCTGCACGATGAGGGCTTCGGGGTTGGAGATGACCAGGCTGAATGTGTAGAAGGGGATGAACATCATGGCCATGAGCGGCCCGAAGATGGTCCCCGCTTCCTTGGCGGTGGGCATGATCGCGCCGATGGCCACGAGGGTGCCGGTGAAAACCGTGAACCCGCCCAACAGGAGCAGGGCCCCGGTGAGCATAGGCCCGGGTTCGAAGACCAGGGAGGACAGACTCATGGCCGGCAGGGCCAGGGAGTCGCGGAAGAACAGGTAGGCCAGCCCGACCGGCGCCAGGAACACCATGATCTGCACCAGCCCGACCATAAACAGGGAGATGATCTTGCCGGTGATCAGGGTGGTTGGGTTCAGGGTCGTCAGGATCATCTCGGTGACACGGTTCTCCTTCTCCTCCAGGGTGGAGTTCAGCATCTGGTTCGAGAGCAGGATCATCGAGATATAAAAGACGACCAGGAACAGCAGGGGCGGGATCACTCCCCCGATCCCTGCGGCGGTGTGGCCGTCCTTGAACGTCTCGGAGTCGAACTTCACCTTGCCGGTCAGGGCTGCCGTCAGCTGGGGTGAGCCGACCGCGTACTGGGCCGATGCCTCCAGCAGCTGCTTGGCCACCGCCTCGTACTTGCCGTTCTCGAACATGCCCTTGTCCGCCCCGTAGACCTTCACCGCCTCCCTGGTGGGGTCGGCCGGGAACTGGAAGTAGGCCTCGCTGGAGCCATTCTTCACCGCTTCGATGGCGGCGGCCGGGTTGTCGGTGTAGGTCCCGCCGGCGGCCTTGGCGCCGGGGGCCATGATGATCCCGGAGGCGTCGCTGTACGTGAAGGCGAAGCGGGCGCTCTTCTGGGCCTCGGCGCTGTCCTTACTGCTGGCATTGGATGCGAACACGAGGGCGAAGACGACGATGAGCAGGATTGGGATCGCCAGGGTGGCGATGGCGAAGCCGCGCTTCTTGATGGTGCGGACGAATTCGAAGGCGACGACGGTGCCGAGGTTGTGCTGTGCCATGTCTAGTCCTCTGCCTGGTGTTCGCCGTAGACCTTGATGAATATTTCATCCAGTGAGATTCGTGCCGGGGTGAAGGACCGGATCGCGGCCCCGGCCTGCACGAGCTCGCGCAGGACTTTCTCCTCGGACGCCCCCTGCCGCGGGGCCAGCTCGGCCCGGCCATCATCATCGGAGACGACGTCGAACAGGTGCGAGGCCGGCAGGACACCGTCATAGGTGACCCGGTAGACAGTGCCGCCAAACTCCTCCTGGACCTCCTCAACCGTGCCGTAGGCGCGGGCGACACCGTCCTTGAGCAGGATCACCCGGTCACAGAGCCGCTCGACTTCCTCCATCTGGTGGGTGACCATGATGACGGTCGCCCCGCCCCGCCGGTGCTCGTCGATGATGTCCATCAGCAGCCGCCGGTTCACCGGGTCAAAGCCCTTCGTCGGCTCGTCCAGGATCAGCAGCTCCGGGTTGTTCATGATGGTCACGCCGAACTGGACTTTCTGCTGCTGGCCGCCGGAGAGCTTGTCCAGCCGGGTCTTGGCCTTCTCCGGGATGCCGACCCGCTCCAAATAGGACTCCGACCAACTCTTGGCCGCGGCCTTGGACAGGCCCTTGAGCCGGCCGAAGTAGACCATCACGTCCAGGACGGCTTCCTTCTTGTACAGGCCGCGTTCCTCGGGGAGGTATCCAAGGCGTGCGCCGTCGCGGGGTTCGAAGGTTTTCCCGCCGATGTGCAGGGTCCCGGCGGTGGGCCGGTAAATGCCCAGCAGGGCCCGCAGCGTCGTGGTCTTCCCCGACCCGTTGCTGCCCAGGAACCCGAACGTCTCCCCCGCCCGGACATCGAAGGACAGATCCCGGATGACTGTGGTGTCCCCGAAGACCATCCGGAAATCCTGAATGTGTACAAGCGGCTCAGCCGCGTCCCCCAACGTCATGGCCTCAGCCTATCTCCGGCAAGTGGGTCCGTCGCCGGAACGCATGCGTAGGGGGCCTGCCAAACGCGGTACACCCGGGGCCAACAACCGGTCCGCGCGCTTCCACATACAAATGGACGCGATGCGCATCCTCGCGTCCCTGCCCAGACCGGTCTCAACCACCAGGCCCACGGCTTTTGAACAGATCCAGTAAGAACAAAGGCCCAGTGATGCTGACGCTGGTGGAAACCTCAGTCGTGGAAATCTCAGCAGAAGTCGCCTGGAGCGGGAACACGTTCCGCTACGCGGTCACCATCTGCCGGTCCGTCCCGAGTTGCATCCAACGGAAATCGACCTCCCCGGTGAAGGACCAGCCGTGGGGCTATTGCGCTGGCGATCGAAGGCTGTGCCGTTTGACTCCGGGAGTCAGTCCGTCGTCTCTTCGACTCTGACTTCGTTGATTCGGCGGCTGTACCCTTCCAGCATTGCTTCGGTGTCGGGATCGTAGTTTAGGTACTCATCGGCCAGTGCTTCGTCGTTGGGGCGGCGGGTCCGGGTAGGTTTTTGCTGTGTCCCCGCCTTCAGCCGCGGCAGCTGCCGTAGTCGCCGTTTGACGTCCAGCAGCGCGTCCACAAACTCTTCGGCCCAGCTCTTGGCTTCTTCCAGGCTTACGGTTTGGAAGATATGCCGTTCACCGCGGGCGAGGACATTGACACCCTGCTCATCGTCGAAATGGATGCAATACCTTCCCGCACTGCAGTTCGCGAAAAGACTGCCATCATTGCGTGAGAACCATACGAGCTTCATAACGTCCCCCTATTCGGGCCGTGCGGCATTGCCTGTGATCCATCAACGCTCGCACTCCGCGGTGGGCCCGCGCCACACTTGTCTGTACTCGTTTTTGCGCCGTGAGGGCGGCCATGGGTACCCGCGCGTGGATCGCTTCCGCCTCCGAGAATATCTACGATTCTGAGTGACGGACTCCGATACGTCCCCTGCCAGAACTGGACCCGCAGGACGTGCAGCTATCTGGACCGGTAACCTGAAGTGGAATGCGCTCGGCCCAGGCCGCTTCTTGCCGGACCGTCAAACCGGGGCCATCACTCCGCTTCGTCTAGGTGGAATTCCACGCGGTACTTCATGAACCGGATGTTGCTGGTCATCGACAGGGCCCGCTGGATCCGCAGGTCGTCTTCCTGGGCGATGATGACGCCTTCCACGCTCTGGCCGGGTTCGAGCAGCTCGGTGTGGACGAAGCCCATGTAGCGCTGGATCTGGCCGACAACGGCATCGCTGGCCCTTCCCCTCTTCAACTCCACGACGAGGAGCCGGGTCCGGTCCTTGCTGATGGCCAGGATGTCCATGGGGCCGGTGTCGGAGGGGTACTGCCGGCCGACGGGCTGCCCGTCCTCTTCGTAAATGTCGTACTCGCGGCCCAGGGAGGTGTTGGCCCAATTGTGCACCAGGAAGTCTTCGAGCTGCTTTTCCATCTGAAAGGCCAGCTGCTCCTGCACCTCGGACGCGATCGCCTGCACTACCGGCTGCCCAGGTTCGGCAAGCTGTGTGAGGGTGGCCAGCTCGGCGGCGTGGGCCTCGAGCTGGAACACTGTCATCGGGACCGCGGCCGTGGAGGCCAAGGTCGGGCTCATGTCGTCCCGGTTGATCGAGCCTTTCCAGTCCACGGGCCGCCGGTGCGGAAGGTCGGTGCCGGGGTGGTATTCGTACCCGCCGGCCACCGTCCCGTACTGGTAGGTCCGGTCCGGCTTGGGTGCCAGGACCAGGTCGCCGACAGCGATGCCCTCGGAGGCGGCCCACAGGTTGCCCATGGCCAAGCCGACCGATACCCGGGTCTTCTCCGGGTACATCTCCTGGTAGATGTCATTCATGGCTCCGCGGAATACCTCCGCTCCCCCGCCCAGGTGCGGCCGGATGTCATAGTCCCCGATGAAGTCCACGCCGATGTACCCGTTACGGATCATCTCGTCGGCAAACTGTCCGCCGCGGCCCTGCCGGACCACCCATGCTGCTGTCATTGCTCTCCTGCGTCTCCTGTCCCGTCTATGGGGACGCTGTTGAAGGTATCAGGGTCAGACGCCGGGTAGTGCAAGTTTCAGGCCAAACGAGTCCTTGCACGATCAAGGCTGCCGATAAGGCGCTCAGCTCAACCTGGTCTGGTAGCGCTGTACGACGTCACCCTTGATGCGTCCGCGTGCGTTCACCTCGATGCCGTTCTCTGCTGCCCAAGCACTGACGGCCTTTGTGTTGGCCGCCGGCGGGAGGAGACGGACAGAAGGGGCATGCTTCGTGGCGCCCGTCTTGCGGCCCGCGTCCACGAAGTGGGCCAACAGTCCGCGTAGCTCGTCAGCGTTTGGTCCTGCAAGGTCGATTACGTAGTCAGTGCCGTCTAACCCAAAGTGGATAATTTCAGTCGCCGCTGATCCGTCGAGGTCATCAATGAGTTCAATCACTGTGCGTGTAGCCATCCGATGATCCTAACCAGCCAGCAGCCTTACCAGCTGGAGCGACGCTGGAGCGGACACATGGGATCGACCAGAAGAGCCCACCCGGTCGGCAGCGCCGATGCGGTACTCCATGAGCGCGAAGCCGTTGACGGCACGGCTCGGTAGCGGGGCCTTCAGCTCCAGAGCTTCAGCTTGCCGTCCCGCACCTCAAGCGCCCGCTCCAGCTTGTCTAGGCTGCACTTGTGGTCATCGCTGCTCATCCTGCTGCCGGGAGAGAGCGCGGGCCGTCCTCCTAGACCAGATACGGATCGGCTGTGCCGATCAGCGAAGTATCGGCGAGGAAAAGAAGGAGCCGGCTGAGGCGCCGTCTTTGTGCTCCCCGCGGCCAGCTTCACGCCCCGGCGGCTGAGTTCCGGTACCGGGCAGCCGTTGACTTGCTGGACCACGTCACAATCAGACAGAGAGGGCGCAGCTACACGAAAGAGATATTGTCACCCTTCGGCGGACGAACGTTTGCCAGCCAGAACCTTCTCGCGCATACGACCCTCAGTGCGACTTGGCTCAGCAGGGGTTTGCGACGCGTCAGACTCCCTCGGGTCCTTGAGCCCAAAACTCTTCACCAAAGAACCGCCACCTGAGATGACCACGTAATCGACGCCTCGCAGCAGTTGGCCTCTGGTTGTTATGTCGTTGCTTCGCTTGGACCGTTTGATCCTTGGATGAACCAATTTCAACCTCCTGGGCTAGGTATATTCTACGACGAGTTCCGGTTGATGCCCTCTGATTCGCCAATCAAAGCGGAAATACATGAACCATACGCTTACTGCGGCAACTAGAGCCACAACGACCCACCATGCGCCCTCCCACACCGTTGGCTGGAGCCGGACTGCGGCAAGACCGGCAACAATGGTCAAGGCGAGAGCGCTCAGGATGAGCATCCCTCGTAGCGGGCCCACCATTCGGGCTACAAGGCGATGCTCAGGCAGACGACTCATCCATGAAATCAGCAATGCTGGCCCAACCAGCAGGATGGAGGCAGCTGGGGAGGGAATCGTGTCAGGCTCCATCTTCAAGAAAAACTGATCAAAGAGCCGGACCAAGCTTGCGAAAACCACGAGGGCAACAACGCTGATCAGCGTCCATTGAGTGAAGAAGAAAAGTCCTTGCCTCGCGACAGAGATCTCTGCTCTCAGGACCCCAACCGCCTGCGGAGTCGACGGCTCGATGTTGACGTGACCGACGCGTCCCTCAGGAAATGACTCTGCAAATTGGTCACCACTTCCGTCCTCCGCCTCACCAATCTCTGCCAGGGTGAGAGAATCCACAACGAGCCCGGCCGGGACTTCGACTTCCATGTGGTGACTCGCAGCGAACCCTAGGTCGGGGACAGGCTGCAAAATAACGAGCCGCTTCGTCCCAGAACCGCGGCTATTGGGTGCAGCTTGATCTAGAGCGTATTTGAGAATCAGCCGCTGACCAACGAGTTCTTCCTTGACCTCGACTAAAAAAACAAAGTTGGTCAGCATCTGCCCTACAAGGGCGTCAAAATCTTCTATCTGCTGCCGGGCTGCTTCATCGAGGACCTTATTCCCCAGAGCATCGTCCCGCCACACCTCATACCTGTCCCCCGTCTCATCAATAGAGTCTGTTTGGCACGACGCAATGGCGAGAAAGAGTTCTCTACGAGAGGACCTAGACCAGACGGCCTTTAACGTGGGCGGAAGTTTTTCCTCGAGCATCTCAGCAACTAGTTTGGCATGTTCCTGACGGCCTAAAACAGGGACAGGTTTTCCTTCGTGCGAAGTGTTTAGGCGTTGCTTGGGCCCCTTCTCAAGAACTCCTAGAGGGATCAACACGTGGCCTTTTGAGCCAGGTATAACGCGGTCTTTTGGGAGGGTTAGATCCACGGACACGAATCGCCTGGTAGTCCCGTCTACGTCCAAGCGCAAAGCATCAACGCGTCTATGAACCCAGTTTTGGGATTGCGTAAGAAGTAGATTCAGCGTTTCTCCGACAGCTACACCACCCCGCCGCCTGGCTGTCAATATGCTCACAATCGAATGGTGCCACACTTCTCCAAAATGAAGACAGAGCTGCACCCGCGATTCGAAAATTTGCTGGTCGATGAGGAATACGCTGGCACAGCTTGTTCGTAACCTGCCATCAAGCTCCGAACTCATCGTTAGCGTCTGATGTTACGAATTGGCACTGGGTGCTGGGCACATCATCACGCTGTGGGTCGTGCAGTGTCGTGGACATGATTTACAACGACCGCTAGGGGATCAGCTTGCAGGACGCTCAGGTGGGAGAGCTGCAGAATTAGTGCAGAGGGCGTCCTTGCGAACCCCCAGCGGCCGATGCTGCCGCTGCACCAACGGTGATCCACGGGAGTAGCATCACGGGCTGCCAGCCATAAGCTAAGACGCTGCCCAACACCCAGAACATAAGAGCCGGTACAACTGCATCTTAACAATTGTTAAGGTCAGGAAAATGTTGTCCCATAATTGTTAAATTTCTGCCGTTCTGGACACAGCAACCGTGATTACGAAACACACGAGCGGGACCACCAGCAGGACCGCAAGGAACTTGAACTCGACTAGGGCGCTTCCCTGTTAATGCGGGCGGCCCGTCTGCCGAACCGAGTGGGCGCGGATGGATAGTCTGGATTCGGCGTCAGGTGCGGCCAGTTAGATGTGGCAAGAAGGTTGAGTTCCTGAGCCTAAGTCCAGGGACTCGCATACCTTGGGCTCATGCTCGAAGGGAGGTCCGCGCAAAAGGGTCAAGGGAATTGTTGGGTTGGAATTTGAGTGACCTCCCACTGCTTCATACCGAGACCCACAGGGTCCGCAGCTGCACGGCACACAGCTATCCAGATTGTGACGGGCAAATCCCCTGCCCATCCTATGGTCGCCTCAGGGTCACCTTGATCCTGGAGTCTGCACCTACGGGGAACTTAGAAACGATTCCACCGCCATGAAGGGCTTGCAGGATTTTTCGGTGCTCCGGCGTATCGGAGAGCCGGGTCACGGAGTGGCCCCTATCGGCAATACGGGAGTAAGGATCGCCCAGCTTGCGGAGTGATTCCTGCAGTTGATCGACCGTGAGTCGGTCGATTGCATCTGCCAGCAGTCTTACCACGATGGATGCGCGTACGCCGCCGGTGAGCACGAGTTCGATTCCTGATGCATTTAATCTAAGACGTCCGTGAAGGGCCTCCTGAGCGACGGCTTCGTAGGCGTCCCTCGGCACCTTTGGAAAGGTTCGCAGCCCATTAACAACTAACCGCCGAAGGTCTTCGCCGATGTTCTCGCTGAGCAAGAGCGGAGCTATATGTTCGGGGGCCAAAGTCTCTGGTGACAGTAATTCGGGGTACTGGCTCGACTTACTTATCGCGTGTTCCAGGGTAGGCCAATCCGTCATCAGCCTGTGCTGAAATGCCTCTGCATCGTCAGCGATGAGACCTGCTTCGATCAGGTTTCCAATGAAGTTGCCGGGGTCGGGCTCAATGGATGCAGTCGGCAGCTCATCAGTTTCCAATGATCTTGCCAATTCGAGGCGGTGGTCAGGATTCGGCAGAGCTTTTGACGCGTTCAATATAGAGAGCGCCAGCTCTGTTCTTTCCTGAAGTTCGGCACCGTCGGTCTCCAAAATCTCTGATACAGCTTCCAGGGACTTGGCGAGATGGGCGTCGACGTCCCCTTGCCACTGAACATAGGCCGCGACGTTCCGATATGTCATCGTGGTCCGTCGGCCTCCGACGAGCGCGGGCCAAGCTCCGTTCGGCACATCCTCAAGGTCAACGACTCGACAATCCGGGTGTGCTTTGGAGACGATGAAGGCGTAGTCGGCTTCCCGCCATTCCACGTGTTCGTTCAGTATGGCTACGAAGCTTTCCGGGTCCTCCACGACGTAGGTAGTCGTAGGCGAGTCGGCATGGGCAGACTTGTAGTCGTCAATGTTCGCTAAGGCATGGAGGTAAATGGTCTTGCCAAGTTTCCTGAGCCGGTCCAAGGCGATGTTGTTCGTCTTGCTAATGCGTTCCAGATTTTCCGCTGACACTTTGTAAGCGGTTGTCTCGGCCAGTTCTGCGCAGGCGGCGTCAGAAAGGGCACTTACACTGCCCAGCTGAGCACCGACTGCAACTACGAAGGCCACCAACTCTTTGGGAGTTGTAGTGCTTACGCCGTCGACGAGGGCCGGGAACTGCATGTAAGCGGATTCCACGAACGTCTGTAGTTGCTGGGAGTTGTCGTACTGGGTGTTGGCCCGACGCGCTCCGGCAGCGGCGTCAATCGTTGTCGCCTTTTCAGCTGCATCGAGGGCGGGGTGTGCAGCAAGGAGGGTGAAGATCGTGAGCAGGAAGGGGGCCAATTGCCCAGCGAACGCTGCTTTGTACGTCCCTGCGCTCAGATAGTGGTCGATGAACTTGCTCTCAGTCTCACCTCCAGAGGCCAAGTTTTTAGCCAAGGTGGCTGCGTCCCCTGGGCGCTGGACAAGTAGATGGTCGAGTACCGAGATGTTGAACATGCTCCGCTCATTAAGGACCGATGGGCCTTGGTCCCGGATGATCGCTTCGACGTCTTCACTGTCCAGAGGGTAGTCGGCGTCTGCCACTCCGCGGTCTACGCATCGCAGGATGTAGGTCATGGCATCGGGCCGGATCAGCTGCCCGTAGAACGAGGAAACGTGGAGGGTGAAGTACGGGGTGATGTAACCTCCGATCACAAGGTCAACTGCGAGTCGCGAGGGCATCAGGACTTCGGCTATGCCACGGAAACTAAGCGAGGCGTCCCCTTCGAATGCCGAGTGTCTGAACTCGGGCCGTTCGATGAGCTGCTTCCATGTGTGACGGCGGAGGAACCCAGCATTCAGCTGTCCCTGTTCAATTGTTCTCTGATCACTAGCGACAGCTGAGGCGGAGAAGGGTTCTACGTCAATGTCCTGACCGATGAGCGTCTTCACCGCGTCGGAGGAAAGGATCATCTGGGCGGCGTGATTGTAGTAATCCCTAACGGTGAGCGAGAGTGTGGATTCGCCGGCCGCGAGCTTCTTCCAGAATGCAGGCTTCGAAGCACCCGCCTTGTCGAGAGTCTGGTTATC
This sequence comes from Arthrobacter sp. SLBN-122, assembly GCF_006715165.1. Taxonomy (NCBI): domain Bacteria; kingdom Bacillati; phylum Actinomycetota; class Actinomycetes; order Micrococcales; family Micrococcaceae; genus Arthrobacter; species Arthrobacter sp. SLBN-122. The sequence goes on from NZ_VFMS01000001.1 coordinate 4,381,051, forward strand.
GACCGTAATTGTCCCGTTTACCAGACTGGAACCCCTGGCTTTGGCCAGACTGTCGATGACGTCCTGTAGTCGTGTTGCTAAGAACGACGCCCTTTCCTCTGCTCCTTGTTGGGTTTGGACACGAACGCGCAGCTTCTCATTGTTGTTTCGAATGCTCTGCAGGTTATGGGTCACGAGCGCACGCCACGAGTCATACAGCTTGTCGAGGGAAGATGTGCCGAGCCGTATGGCTTCGAAATCAGCCATGTGGGCGTTCTTGAAGAGGATCATGGCGAACAATCGATCCTCGTCAAGCTCTGGCACGGGGTTCTCAACTTTGAGGAGCCGGTGTTCGAAGACTTCGTATTCATTGACGATATTGTGAATGAGCCGCATGTCTGCGACGTGGCGGGCGGCAAGATCGATCACGTCTTTTGAGATGCTGTGACCCCGAGTTGTCAGGAGGTCATGCATGAGATCTCGGGCGTTCTTGTGGGTGATGAAGGGGACGACCGGGACGACGAGCTCGAAGAATTTTGTTCGGTTAGCTCTCTTCAGTTCTGCGCGCGCTTCGTCCGTGACATCACGGGCTTCGCGGCCAAGACTTTCAAAGACGCTGTCCTTGACGGCGTAGATAAAGCGTATGTTCCTTCCGCCCAACTGCTTCGCCGAGTTCAGCAGGCTGTTGAGGGCACGGAGGGCCTCGAAAATTCTGGGGTCGTTGAACCGGTCAAGATCTTCGATAATCAGGATGTCGCACGCTTTATTAGTTTCGAAGAAGTAGATGATCTCGTCGAGATACTCGTCAAAGTAGCTCGAGGAGCGTGGCGGCAACGTAATCGTCGCTGGGCCAGCGCTTACCTTCTCAACGCCTAACCTGCCGTGAATGAACAACCTCGCGACGAGCACGGCTATTGCAACAAGCAGCGGAATGGCCATATATATTCCTAGGGTCCGCAGCCAGCCTGGGAGCGGTTCCACGGCCCGACCAACATCAGGTAGGGCTGAAATATCGAGGCCAACGGCAATCAAAGCAACAAGACCGAGGAGACCCGCCAGAAGGGCCCATGCCATCTCGCGCCACCACCGGAACCGCGTAATGCGTCGAAAGCGAGACTCCGGTGCAGCTGCTGGGCGCTGTTGATACAGAAGCTGCTTGACGATTTCTTTCTGAATACGGTTTGTGGTGGTATTTGCAGCGGGATTGGTGTCGATGCCGGTCTGCGGCGGGTTATCCGGCTCTATGCCAAGTGTCAGCAGAGACACCTCCAGAACTCGATTGCCGAGTTGGCGGCTGAACTCTCCTAGAATGCTGCTCTTTCCGGTGCCATACGTTCCAGAGAGGGCGATGTTTCGCACAGTGGGTTGCTTTTCAATGGCATGGCGAAGAACCGAGACGTATGCACCGTGCTGCCGTTCGTTGTATTCCGGAGCCAGAGGGTGCAACTCAGGAACTTCAGCGTTCATAACACCCTCTGGCTCCATCTTTCCCGCGCCGATGCGTAATCGATACCGCTGCGAAAGTCTTACTAGACTGTGAAGAAACATGAACTTTCTCTGCTTTCCTGCGCCTGGTCCGACGCCTCAGAACGGGGACACGGAGTCGCGTAGCAGCCCCCAAGCATGAGCCGGAGGGGATTGCTTCTGGCTCGCTCGCTCACTTTGGTTGGCGCTTGATGAAGGCGGCCATTCCGGGAACGGTAAAGGCAATGACGCCATGTTCTGGCGCATAGACGAGCCCCTTGGCGATCAGGTTTGCCCGGATCGGTCCGAAGCTGGCAGGTCCTCGTCCTAGCCGCGATGCTACTTCTCCCGAAGAGCTCCCTTTGTCGCCGTCTTCTGCCATAGCTCGGAGGTAGTTTTGCTCGGCCCTGGTTGCACGGCCCCAGCGGGCCCGGAAGAAGCCAGTGTCCAATGCCGCCCGGCCGTTTGCAGCACCCACCCGTGCACCGTCATACGTAATGGACTCTCCAATGGCGGCGTTCTAGGTGTCCTGCCCGAACTGCTGCAAGAAGTAGGGATAGCCTGCACTCTCATCGACGATAAGGTCGATCGCAGATTTGTCCCATTCAACACCCATCTTCAGCTGCGGGTTTACTGAGGGCTTCGGAGGCTACTGCTCCCCGGAGTTGCTCGATCTTTTCGTTCAAGTAGCGCGGAATAGGGTCAACTAGATCGGAAGGAGGGTCACATAACGTGGAATCTCACAGGTTGTCTGGCGTTTCCGCATCCGGGCCCAGTTACGTCGGAGTCTCACACCTACTTGGCCAACTGTATGAACAGCTGGCCAAGTACTGTGAAGTATGGACACCTAACTTGGAAAATGGCCAAGTACCGTGGAACCTCACACCATCTACAGCAACACTTGGAAGACTTCCAACTAGCCTGGCAGCTTCTTCCATCTAGGCGCGGTTCTTCCACTTAGGTCTGCGTCTCACAGCCGGGCCGGGCCTAGAAGTCCCAGTCCTCATCCTCCGTGTTGACTGCCTTGCCGATTACGTACGAGGAACCGGATCCGGAGAAGAAGTCGTGGTTCTCGTCGGCGTTCGGGGACAGGGCCGACAGGATGGCCGGGTTCACGTCGGTGACGGACGCCGGGAACATCGCCTCGTAGCCCAGGTTCATCAGCGCCTTATTGGCGTTGTAGTGCAGGAACTTCTTGACGTCCTCAGCCAGGCCTACGCCGTCGTACAGGTCGTGCGTGTACTGGACCTCGTTCTCGTACAGCTCGAAGAGCAGCTCGAAGGTGTAGTCCTTGATCTCCTGGCGGCGCTCCGCGGAAACAGCCTCCAGACCACGCTGGAACTTGTAGCCGATGTAGTAGCCGTGCACGGCCTCGTCGCGGATGATCAGGCGGATCAGGTCAGCCGTGTTCGTCAGCTTGGCCCTGGAGGACCAATACATGGGCAGGTAGAAGCCCGAGTAGAACAGGAAGCTCTCCAGCAGCGTGGAAGCAACCTTCCGCTTCAGGGGATCGTCACCCTGGTAGTAGTCCATGACGATCTGGGCCTTCTTCTGAAGGTTCTCGTTCTCGGTGGACCAGCGGAAGGCCTCGTCGATCTCCTTGGTGGAGGCCAGCGTGGAGAAGATCGAGGAGTAGCTCTTGGCGTGCACGGACTCCATGAACGCGATGTTCGTGTACACGGCTTCCTCGTGAGGAGTCAGGGCATCAGGGATGAGGCTGACAGCGCCAACCGTTGCCTGCACAGTGTCCAGCAGGGTCAGCCCGGTGAAAACGCGCATGGTGAGCTGCTGCTCAGCGGGCGTCAGCGTGTTCCATGACTGGACGTCGTTGGACAGCGGCACCTTCTCCGGCAGCCAGAAGTTGTTGACCAGGCGGTTCCAGACGTCCACGTCCTTGTCGTCCTGGATACGGTTCCAGTTGATGGCCTCGACGTGGCTCAGCAGCTTGACCTTCTCGGTCATGTCATCCCCTATGCGTTGGGTGGTTTTTCTCTAAGTTAAAGCGTACGACGGCGGGCGGGCACCCGCCGTCGTACTTCACTAGTTAGTTGAAGAACCAACTAGAGCATGCAGCTGACGCAGCCCTCAACCTCGGTCCCTTCCAGCGCGAGCTGGCGGAGACGGATGTAGTAGATGGTCTTGATGCCCTTCTTCCAGGCGTAGATCTGGGCCTTGTTGATGTCACGCGTGGTGGCGGTGTCCTTGAAGAACAGCGTCAGGGAGAGGCCCTGGTCCACGTGCTGGGTGGCGGCGGCGTAGGTGTCGATGACCTTCTCGTAGCCGATCTCGTACGCGTCCTGGTAGTACTCCAGGTTGTCGTTGGTCAGGTAGGGCGCCGGGTAGTACACGCGGCCCAACTTGCCTTCCTTGCGGATCTCGATCTTGGACGCCACCGGATGGATCGAGGAGGTGGAGTTGTTGATGTAGGAGATCGAGCCGGTGGGCGGCACGGCCTGCAGGTTCTGGTTGTAGATGCCGTGCTCCATGACGGAAGCCTTCAGCGCCAGCCAGTCAGCCTGCGTGGGGATGTGGACGTTCTTGAACAGCTCGCGGACCTTCTCGGTCTGCGGCACCCACTCCTGCTCCGTGTACTTGTCGAAGAACTCGCCCGACGCGTACTTGGACTTCTCAAAGCCGCCGAACGTTTGGCCGGTCTCGATGGCCAGCATGTTGGAGGCACGGACCGCGTGGTACACCACCGAGTAGAAGTAGATGTTGGTGAAGTCCAGGCCCTCTTCGGAGCCGTAGTGGACGCGCTCACGCGCCAGGTAGCCATGCAGGTTCATCTGGCCCAGGCCGATGGCATGGCTCTGGTCGTTACCCTTGGCGATGGACGGCACCGAGGTGATGTTGGACATGTCCGAGACAGCCGAGAGCGAGCGGATGGCCGTCTCGATGGTCAGGCCGAAGTCCGGCGAGTCCATGGTCTTGGCAATGTTCAGCGAACCCAGGTTGCAGGAGATGTCCTTGCCGGTGTCGGCGTAGGAGAGGTCATCGTTGTACGTGGTGGGCTGCGAGACCTGGAGGATTTCGGAGCACAGGTTGGACATGATGATCTTGCCGTCGATCGGGTTGGCCCGGTTCACGGTGTCCTCGAACATGATGTACGGGTAACCGGATTCGAACTGGATCTCGGCGAGGGTCTGGAAGAACTCGCGGGCCTTGATCTTGGTCTTCTTGATCCGGGAATCGTCCACCATCTCGTAGTACTTCTCGGTGACCGAGACGTCGGAGAAGGGCATGCCGTAGACGCGTTCGACGTCATAGGGCGAGAACAGGTACATGTCCTCGTCCTTCTTGGCCAGCTCGAAGGTGATGTCCGGGATGACAACGCCCAGGGAGAGGGTCTTGATGCGGATCTTCTCGTCCGCGTTCTCCCGCTTGGTGTCCAGGAACCGGTAGATGTCCGGGTGGTGCGCGTGCAGGTACACCGCGCCGGCACCCTGGCGGGCACCGAGCTGGTTGGCGTAGGAGAAGCTGTCTTCGAGGAGCTTCATCACGGGGATGACGCCGGAGGACTGGTTCTCGATCTGCTTGATGGGCGCGCCCACTTCTCGGATGTTGGTCAGCGCGAAGGCCACGCCGCCGCCGCGCTTGGACAGCTGCAGGGCGGAGTTGATGGAGCGGCCGATCGACTCCATGTTGTCCTCGATACGGAGCAGGAAGCAGGAGACCAGCTCGCCGCGCTGCTTCTTGCCCGCGTTCAGGAACGTGGGGGTGGCCGGCTGAAAGCGGCCCTCGATGATCTCGTCCACCATCTGCAGGGCAAGCTGCTCGTTGCCGCGGGCCAGATGCAGGGCAACCATGCAGACGCGGTCCTCGTAGCGCTCCAGGAAGCGCTTGCCGTCGAACGTCTTCAGGGTGTACGAGGTGTAGAACTTGAAGGCGCCCAGGAAGGTCTCGAAGCGGAACTTCTTCTTGTAGGCGCGGTTGAACAGGTCACGGATGAAGTTCATCGTGTACTGGTCCAGCGTCTCGCGCTCGTAGTAGTCATTCTTGACCAGGTATTCGAGCTTCTCTTCCAGGTCATGGAAGAACACGGTGTTGTTGTTCACGTGCTGCAGGAAGTACTGGTGGGCGGCCTCGCGGTCGGCGCCGAACTGGATTTCGCCGTTGGGACCATAGAGGTTCAGCATGGCGTTCAGCTCGTGGTAACCCAGCCCCTTGTAGGCGGCGGGCATCTCAGGCTTCTGGGACCTGGTTACTTCTGTGTCTGCGACAGTCGTGTCCAAAACGTGTCCAATCCTTGGTTGACCCGGGTAACGTCTTCCGGCGTTCCCATAAGTTCGAATCGATAGAGGTGGGGTACCTGGCATTTGGCGGCGATGATGTCCGCGGCCATGCAGTAGTTGTCCCCGAAGTTTGTGTTGCCGGCACCAATCACGCCGCGGAGCAGTTTCCTGTTCTGCGGGTTGTTGAGGAACCGGATGACCTGCTTGGGAACCGAACCCTCTCCCCCGGTGCCACCATATGTGGGCACCACCAGCACGAACGGCCGGGTGGCGAGGAGGGGTGCGTCCTTCGGATAGAGCGGGATCCGGGCCACCTCGCGGCCAAGCTTCGCGACGAAGCGGCTGGTGTTCTCGGATGAGGAGGAAAAGTAGATGAGCTGGCTGCCGGTGGAAACCGGTGCAGCCTCATTCCGGGGTCCGGCCGGCGGGGACACCTCCACGCGCTGAGCCGCGTGGATCGGAACAACCTGGTGAATTGGTAAGGCCTCGTGGTCATGCTGTGCTGCTGGTGCTGCCACGTGAGTCACCTCAGCTGGTTGATGGTTGCCGGCAGGAAAAGCAGAACTCCTAGGCCACGGAGGAAACGGCGGAAAGTGCCAGTTCCTCGATCTTGTCGGGGCGGAAGCCTGACCAGTGGTCCTGGTCGGTGACAACAACGGGCGCCTGCATGTAGCCCAGTGCCTTCAGGCGCTCGAGTGCCTCGGCGTCCTGGGAGATGTCAACGCTCTGGTAGGTGATGCCCTTCTTGTCGAGCGCGCGGTAGGTGGCGTTGCACTGAACACAAGCAGGCTTCGTGTAAACCGTTACGGTCATTGTCCCTGTCCCCTTAGTTGAAATCTTTGCTGGTTCGGTGTCCCCGTCCAGCTGTATGTAGATACTACATGTAGTGCAGACGCCTCTTTGGAACCCCAAGATGATGTATTACAAGTATGTCATTTAATGCACCTTTAATCCACAGGCAGGAGCCGTAAAAATGCCCGTGATCGCGGGTTTTTTGCGGTCTGGGTCCACACCCTGTGGAGTACTTAGCCACATTTAAAGATCAGCGTGTCGCCAGGCAGCGGCGTGTCGCACTCCGTTTCCCGGCATCAGGAAAGGGTCCCCGACCACTACATGTAGTGGTCAGGGACCCTCAGGTTCCGCACGCTGCGCGGAGGCTTTGCCGGCCGCCCGGAGCCGGCTTACCGTTTGGCCCGGTTAAGCCTGGCGATTGCCGTGGACAAGGCAGTGGCGAAGCCGCACCACGCTGCATAGGGGGCCAGCGAGACGCCCGCCGTTCGGTTCAGCCGGTACGTCCGGCGTACCAGGTCGGCACTGCTGGCTGCGAGGAGAGCGGCCTCGGCTGCTGCCAGCCAGGGCCTGCGGGAGCGCCAGAAGAGCCAGCTCCACGATGCATTGAGGACAAGGTTTGCGGTCAGTGCACCTTGGTAGGCACGCACCTCCCGGCGGTGGTCCTTCCTGACGGGGCCGGGACTGTCGTCAGCCCTATCCAGTTCAGCAGCCCGGTCCAGCGCCACCGCGGACGTCACCGCAAGGTCCGCATACAAGGCTGTCCACACCACCGGGAAGGCGATGGCGGGCGGCTGCCACTCCGGCTTGCGCAGCCCCAGGTACCAGCTGCTCTGCGGATCCGTGGCAACTCCGCCGGCCGCGGCAGTGGCCACCGTCGCCGCCGTCGTCCATGCCAGTGTCTTCAGTTTCATGCCCGAATCCTCCCTCTTGCTCCTCCCGAATGCTAGAGCTGCGCCTCCCGGCGGTCCAGCACGATCTGCTGCACGTCCAGGTAGCCGGACTGGAAGCCGGCGCGTGAGTAGCAGAGGTAGAACAGCCACATCCGCTGGAAGACGGCGTCGAAGCCGAGCTCCCCTACTTCCCGTGACCGGGACAGGAACCTTTCCTCCCAGAGCCGCAGGGTGGCGGCATAGTGGTCGCCCATTCCCATGCGCTCCCGCACCCGCAGGGTGGTGTGCTGCTGGGTCACGCCCTCGATGGCGCGGACGGACGGCAGGAATCCGCCGGGGAAGATGTACTTGTGCACCCAGGTGTAGGCGTTGCGGGTGGCCAGCATGCGCCCGTGCGGCATGGTGATGGCCTGGATGGCAACCTTGCCGCCGGGTGCCAGGGCCCGGTCGATGGTCTGGAAGTAGATGGGCCAGTACTCATAGCCCACGGCCTCGATCATTTCCACCGACACCACGGCGTCGTACTCGCCTTCCACGGCGCGGTAGTCCTGCAGGGCCACCGTTACCCGGTCCGCGTATCCGGCATCCTCGATGCGTTCCTGCGCCAGCGCCTGCTGTTCGCTGGACAGCGTGACGCTGTAGACGGTGGCGCCTCGCACAGCGGCACGGAGCGCAAGTTCGCCCCAGCCGGTGCCGATCTCCAGCAGCCGCGTCCCCTCACCGACCCCGGCCTTGTCCAGCAACCGGTCGATCTTGGCCTGCTGGGCCTCGGCCAGGAAGTCCCAGGACACGGTGGAGAGCTGCCCCGCCCTGTCCGGGAACAGTGCCGAGGAGTAGCTCATGGTGGCATCCAGGAAGTTCAGAAACAGATCGTTGGACAGGTCGTAGTGCCGGGAGATGTTGCTGCGAGTGTTTTGTTCGGCGTTGCGTTCCTGGCGGGGGGTCCGGGGCAGGTACAGCGAGCGCAGTTTCTGCAGCGGCATGGGGATCAGCGTGTCCACGGAGGCGGCGAAGACTTCCAGCAGCGCGGCGAGGTCCGAAGCTTCCCAGTCGCCGGCCATGAAGGATTCGCCCAGGCCGATCAGGCCGTTGTCGCCGATCCGCGCCTCGAAGGCGTCGGGGCGCAGCATGGTCATCCTAGGGGCGTCCGGTCCGCCGGTTCCCAGGACGGAGCCGTCCGGGTATTCAACGCGCAGCGGCAGCCGCTTGACCGCGCCCTTGAACAGCAGCCCAGCAGCCTTTCCGGCGAGCTCGGCCTTCAGGCCCGACGGCGGCTGGGCCACACCGGGCCACAGGTCAGGATCGATGGTGGCCGGCGCCGCCGGTACCCCGGTTGCGGTCCAGGCTTCGGGCACGCGTCGGGTCGGATCGCCGCCGGCCTTCTCTTCCAGACGGCCTGCGGTGGTGCCGTTATCGTCCGTCATGGTCATTGAACTGCCTCCTGTGAGGTGTGGTGTGGTCTGGCGACGACGGGCAGGCGTCTTGCCCAGAGTTTAATGCCCTGTACCCGGATCAGGGCGGATACCAGCAGCGGCGCGGCAGGCGCCGCGAAAGCCGCTGCCAGGATGTTGCGGCTGGTGGCAGCCCGGCGCCGGCCGTCCATGGTGGCGACGAAGGGCCGGTGCCCCTCCCGCTCCAGGATGATGGAAACGGCCAGCCGGTCCCCCGGCGCCGGGAGCTTCATCCGGTACTCGCCGTCGACGTCGTTGAAGGGTGAAACGTAGAACGCCTTCGGCACCGAGGCGCGCGCGGAGGGATCGGTCCGCAGCAGGTAGCAGTGCCGCTCACCGTAGGTATTGTGGACCTCGGCCACCACGCACTGCAGTTCCCCGCTGGAGCGGTAGCACCAGAACAGGGTGAGCGGGTTGAAGACGTAGCCAAAGACCCTGGCACTGGTGAGCATGTGGATGGGACCGCCGTCGGGCTCCATTCGTTGCGTCCGCAGGTACCGCTCCACGTTGGCCCGGATGCCGGCGTCGGGATCTCCCAGGTGGTCCGCGGCGCGGAACACCGCCAGCGGCCGGAGCAGGAACGGCAGGCGCGGAAGCTGGTCCACGTCCACAAACCAGCTGTAGCTCCGGTAGGTGAACGCATTCTTTAAGGGACTGCGCCGCACATGGGATATGGATGTGCGGTAGATCGAGGCGTCCATGGTCATGCGGGTTCCGGGGCGAGCAGTTCCCGCTCCCCCTCGCCGAAGGACTCCGCGGAGTCCTCCGCGCGGACCACAGGCCAGCTGCGGCCAAGTTTCTCGGCGGCGCGCAGGCCGGAAAGGGCGCCGTCCTCGTGGAATCCCCAGCCAAGGTATGCCCCTGCATAGGCGATCCTGCTGTTGCTCAGCTCCGTGATGGCCTGCTGGGCCTGTAGAGATTCCGGCGTGTACTGCGGGTGTTCGTAGACCATGCGCTCCAGCACTGCAGTGTCGCCAATCAGCTCCGACTCCCCCAGGCTCACCAGGTAGGGCTTGCCGTCCGCGGGGCTCAGCCGCTGCAGCCGGGTCAGGTCGTAGCTCACCAGGACCTTGTCCGGGCGGGCGTCGCAGGTTGGGAGCCGGTAGTTCCAGGACGCCTTGGCGTTGTCCGCGGCCGGCAGGACTGCAGGGTCCCGGTGGAACACCGTGTGGTTAACCGAGTACGGCATCCCGCCCAGCGCCTCCTTCTCCTCGGGGGTTGCGTCGGCCAGGAACCCGAGCGCCTGCGCAGGATGGGTGGCAATGACGACGGCGTCAAAGTCTTCCAGCCCGCTGTCCGTTGCGAGCTCCACGCCGTCCGGCAGGCGCCGGATGGCGGTGACGGGTGTGTTGAGCCGGACGTCGGCCAGCGTCGCAGCGAGCTTTTCGACGTACCGGGCTGAGCCGCCGGTGACGGTGCGCCACCGCGGCGAGTCCTTAATGCCCAGCATGCCGTGGTGACCCAGGAACGTGAAGAGGTACCGCGCGGGATAGGCCAGGGCGGTGGTGGAATCGCAGGACCAGACTGCGCTGACCACGGGGGTCATGAAGTGGGAGATGAAGTAGGGGCTGAACTTCTCCCGTTCCAGGAATGCGCCAAGCGTCAGTTCCGGCGTCTCCGCTTCGTCGCTGACAGCCGACGGCGGCGCGGTCATGAGCAGTTCCCGCGCCTTCCGGTAAAAGCGGGTGACCTCCAGCAGCATCAGCAGATAGCGTCCGCGCAACAGGCTGGAGGGCCTGGCGATGATGCCGCGGGCGCCGTCCCGCGCCCCCGCGTATTCCAGCCCGCAGCCGTCGCAGCGGATGGACATGCTCATCTCCGAGTCCTGGGTTTCGACGCCAAGCTCGGCGAACAACCGCAGCAGCGTGGGATAGGTCCGTTCGTTGTGCACGATGAACCCGGTGTCCACCCCCATGGTGCTGCCATCGGGCTGGGGCATGTCGTGGGTGTGGGCATGGCCGCCCAGTCTCGAATCCGCCTCAAACAGGGTGACGTCGTCCTGCCGGTTCAAGACGTAGGCCGCCGTCAATCCGGCCACGCCACTGCCGATCACGGCGATGCGGCGCCGGCCGCCTGGACTTCCTGCTGGGTCAAGTGACAATTCATGCTCCTCTGCTGAACATTTGCCGCTGGGCTGGGTATACAGACGGTTGTTCGGTGCGGTACCGCCGGCGGATGGGTGCAGTACTGTGGGCTGGTGGTAAATCCAGTGCACCTGAAGACCCTCCTTGAAGTCACGCGGCTGGGCTCGTTCGCTGCAGCAGCGGCAACCCTCGGCTACACGGCCTCGGCCGTGTCCCAGCAGATGTCGGCTTTGGAGCGGGAAACGGGCGTAACCCTCTTCCAGCGTTCGGCGCGCGCCGTGATTCCCACGGAAGCCGCCGTCGTCATGACCCGGCACGCTGCCAAGGTGCTCACGGACATCGAGGCACTGATGGCCGCCGCCTCAAGGACGCAGGATTCGGAAAGCCAGGAACTGCGGCTGGGGATCTTTCCCAGCCTGGCCACGTACGTCCTGCCGCGGATCCTGAAGAACCCGGCGTGGAAGAAACTTGGAATCGACCTGCGGGTGTCCGTGGCTGAACCCGGCCAAACCATTCAAGGACTCCGCACCGGCGGCGACCTGGACCTCGCCGTCGTGTTCCAGGTGGGCCAGACCGGTTTCGCCTGGCCCAACACCATCAACCGGCAATGGATTGGTGACGACGACTTCCGGGTGGTGCTGCCTGCCGGCTGGGGTTTCCGGGCCGACGCGAAGGTGGCCGCTGACCATCTCTCGGAGATGCCGTGGATAATGCACCACCCCGGCACCAGCGACGCCATGGTGATCGAGCGGCTGTTCGCGGGCTGCAACCTGCACCCAAGGGTGGTGGCGCACAGCGATGATTTCCATGCCAGCCTGGAGATGGCCGCAGCAGGCCTGGGGGCCGCCCTGGTTCCGGAGCTCGCGTTACGGAACAAACCGGCCGGCGTGGTGGTGCTGGACGTCCCTGAGATCCGGTTGGCGCGGAACGTGTTCGCACTGCTGATCAATGACCGGAAGACGGCGCGGGTGCAGCTTTTCGTTGACCTCCTGGCCGAAACCCTCGCCGGGATGCGCACCGCGGTCAATTAGGGCATAACGCTGGAATGGTCTGCCCTTGGGGTCTATGTTGAGAATATGAACAAGGTAGCGAGCCAGCACTTTGGGGAGATCGAGCTCAACCACGGCATGGATCATCTCTTTGCCGCCAAGCATGAGCTGCGAGGCCACCCGCTGGAACTCGACCTGAACATCACCGGCCACGACAACTTCGACGAAGCCGCGCTGCGCAAGGTCGAGTACCGGCTGCGCTTCCTGCCGGAACTGGTGGACGAGGTCCGCGAAATGATCGCCGAGGAACTTGAGCAGGAAGGCACCAGCCCCCAGGAGTACCTGCACTTCCACTGCAACGCGCTCAAGGACGAGCACCTGCACAAGGTGTTCGGCGTCCAGGACCGCAAACAGCTCACCAACGAGGTGTTCCTCAAGGCCCTCAAACTCGGCCACGTGGCCATCTACCCCGGCCAGCCCGAACGCTACTTCGTCATGGATTTCACCCTGGGCGAGCACTTCACGGATGAGGTCCTGGTGGCCTCCGCCGACCAGGACGGCGTGGTGGACGACGAGATCGTCTGGGAGTCCTGAGCCCGCCGGCACCTTTAAAATAGCGCCCCGGTACTAAGGATGGTGGGCGGTCATGGCTGTGGTTGATGACAGGCGTGGAACCTGGCGCCTGGCTTCGTCGCTGCTGCTCGCCGGCGTCGTGGTCTCAATACTTGCGGGCCTGCTGCATGCGGAGTCCCACGACGCGAACGACCATCTGGAGTCCTTCACCGCCTATGCCAACAGCGGCATCTGGACCCCGGTGCACCTGGGCCAGTTCGTTGGCATGGCGTTGGTTGGCGCCGGGCTGGTTTCCTTGGCCACCGGGCTTGCTTCCCGAGGCACCGCACCCGGCGTCCAGCTGCGCCCACTGGGGTGGACCGCACGGTTTGGTGCGGTTTCCGCCGCTGCCGCAGTTGCCCTTCATGCGGCCCTGCAGGCGGTGGATGGGGTGGCCTTGAAACAGGCGGTGGACGCCTGGGCTGCCGCTCCGGATCCGGAGAAAGCCGCACGCTTTGCCACGGCTGAGGGCATCCGCTGGCTGGAATGGGGAATGCGCAGCTACCAAAGCATCCTGCTGGGCGCCGCCCTGGTGCTCGTGGGGGTTGCTGTGGCCGCGACGCACCACGTGCCCCGCATGATCGGCTACCTCATGGCGCTGTCCGGACTGGGCTACCTGGCGCAGGGGTGGATCATCGGGGAATCCGGATTTTCCGCCGGCAATGCCCTACCCACGCTGGTCAGCATCCTGGCAATCGTCATTTCTGCCATTTGGCTGGCCATCAGCACCTGGCGGATGAAGGAACAGACGCCGAGACCGTCCGGGAGCCCTGAATCGATTGCTCCGTAAACGTCCTTTTGGGCGCTCAAAAGGGCAGTTACGGAGCAATGGATGGTTAAAGCACGACGGCGGGTGGTCACCCGGGTTTCCCCGGTGACCACCCGCCGTCGTACTTTTCTGTTTAGTGCTACTTCGCTGCTTCCAGCAGTTCCGCCCGGACCGTCTGCGTGGCCTTGACCAGGTTGCGCAGGGACTCTTCGGTCTCGGCGTAGCCGCGGGTCTTCAGGCCGCAGTCCGGGTTGACCCAGAGCTGGCGGGACGGGACGTGCTTGACGGCGGTTGCCAGCAGCTCGGTGACTTCCTGCTCGCCGGGAACACGCGGTGAGTGGATGTCGTAGACACCCGGGCCCACGCCGCGGCCGAAACCGTGGGACTCGAGGTCGTGGACAACCTCCATCCGGGAGCGGGCAGCCTCAATGGAGGTGACGTCCGCGTCCAGGCCGTCGATCGCGTCGATGATCACGCCGAACTCCGAGTAGCAGAGGTGGGTGTGGATCTGCGTGGAGTCGGCGGCACCTGCGGTGGCCAGGCGGAAGGAGTCAACGGACCACTTCAGGTAGTCCGCCTGGTCAGCCTTGCGCAGCGGGAGCAGTTCGCGCAGGGCGGGCTCGTCCACCTGGATGACCTTGATGCCGGCGGCCTCGAGGTCCGCGATCTCGTCGCGGAGGGCCAGTCCCACCTGGTTCGCGGTTTCGCCCAGCGGCTGGTCATCGCGGACGAAGGACCAGGCCAGGATGGTGACCGGACCGGTGAGCATGCCCTTCATCGGCTTGTTCGTGAGGGACTGTGCGTACTTGGCCCATTCCACGGTGATGGGCGCACTGCGGGTGACGTCGCCCCAGAGAATGGACGGCCGGGTGCAGCGTGAGCCGTAGGACTGAACCCAGCCGTGCACGGTGACGTCGAAGCCTTCAAGGTTTTCGGCGAAGTACTGCACCATGTCGTTGCGCTCCGGCTCGCCGTGTACCAGGACGTCATAGCCAAGCTCTTCCTGCAGCTCCACCACACGCTTGATCTCGTCCTTCATGAGCTGTGCGTACTGTTCGTCGGTCAGCTCACCCTTGTTGTTCCGGGCGCGCGCTGACCTGATTTCGGCGGTCTGCGGGAAGGAGCCGATGGTGGTGGTGGGCAGTGGCGGCAGGTGCAGCGCTTCCTCCTGGGCGGCTTCACGGACCGAATATTCGGAGCGTGAGAAGTCTGCCGCGGTGAGGGCCTCTGTGCGGGCACGGACGTCTGCGCGGCGGACGCCCTCGGCGGTGGCGCGGGAAGCGATGACGGCGGTTGCCTCGTCGATCGCAGCCTTGGCGGAAGCGGGATCGGCCAAGTAAGCGGCCAGGGCCTTGACTTCCACGGCCTTCTGGTCCGAGAACGCCAGCCAGCCGCGGAGCTGTTCTGGGAGCTGGGTTTCCTCGGCAACGTCGTGCGGGACGTGCAGGGTGGAGGTGGACGTGGAAACGGCCACCTTTCCGGCGGCGGCCTTCAGTTCGTCCAGCTTGGCGGCGGAGGCAGCGAGGTCGTTTCGCCAGATGTTGTGGCCGTCCACGACGCCGGCAACCAGGGTCTTGTTGCCAAGTCCCGCCAGCGCGGCGGCGGACGGAACGGCGCCCTTGAAGACATCGATGTGCAGGGCGTCGATGTTGGTGGCGGTGAGGGTGCCCAGCTGCCCGTCCAGCGAGCCGTAGGGGGTGGAGACGAGGATCTGCGGGCGGTTGGCTGCAGCGGTCAGTACCTCGTAGGCGCGGGCCACGGCCGCCTCGACTTCGGCGGCCCGGGTGTCCTGGTCCACCACCAGCGCGGGCTCATCGAGCTGGACCCAGCTGGCACCGGCAGCGGCGAGCTTTTCCAGCAGCTGCACGTAGACCGGCAGGATGTCCTCCAGGCGGGACAGCGGGGCAAAGCCGGCGGGGGCGTCGTCTGAAGCCTTGGACAGCAGCAGGTAGGTGACCGGGCCCACGATGTAGGGGCGGGTCTCGATGCCGTTGGCCAGGGCGAACGCGAACTCGTCAACCTTGGCCGTGGAGGCCAGGGTGAACCCGGTCTCCGGGCCGATCTCCGGCACCAGGTAGTGGTAATTGGTGTCGAACCACTTGGTCATTTCCAGTGGCTGCTGTTCCTTGTTGCCGCGGGCCAGGGTGAAGTAACCGTCAATGTCCAGCTGGCCTTCACCGTTGAGGAGTTTGCCGAACCGGGCGGGCACGGCACCGAGGTGGGCGGTGGTGTCCAGGACCTGGTCGTAGTAGGAGAAGGTGCCAGGGACAGCGGCAGCTTCGGTCAGGCCCAGTTCCTGCAGGCGCTTGGCGATGGCCAGCTGGATGTCCTTGGCAGCGGCGTCCAGGGCGACGGCGTCGATCTTCCCGGCCCAGTAGGCCTCGACGGCCTTCTTGAGCTCGCGGCGGCGGCCGATGCGGGGGTAGCCGAGGAGTGAGGCTGCCGGGAAGGGGGTGCGGGCGGTGTTCTGTTCAGTCATGGGGTACTCCTAAAGGTTGAGTAACTGTGGAGGTGGGTATCGAGGGCGTGCCTGAATCAACGCAGCACGGATGGACGCGGCATGTACTAACGCTGCGCGGTTGAATGGAAACTATTGGGCGGCGCGGGCGGCCCAGGGGCCCAGCGGGTCAGCTGGCCAGCTGGCCGCGGACGCTGGATTCGCGGCGGCTGCCGGGACGGCTGCGCCGCGGAAGGGCCAGCTTGTCCAGCACCTCCAGCGCACTCTGGTGCTCATTGAAGGTGTAGATGTGGATGCCGGGAGCACCCGCATCAAGGGCCGCATTCGCCAGGTCAACCGTGGCGTCGACTCCAATGCGGAGGCGTTCGGCGTCGGTATCGGCCGCAGCAAGCCGTGCCATCAGCTGCGGGGCCGGCTCCACCCCGGTCAGTTCGCCCAGCCGGTTGAGCCGGCGGAGGCTGGTGAGCGGCATGACGCCGGGGATGATCGGGATGGTCACGCCGGCACGGCGGGCCCGGGTGAGGAGGTCGGCATACTGCCTGGTCTCGAAGAACACCTGGGTGATGGCGAAATCGGCGCCGGAGCGCTGCTTCGCAAGCAGCACCTCGACGTCGTGCTCTTCACTGGGTGACTCCGGATGCCGCGTTGGGTACGCCGCCACGCCCACTGCGATCTTTCCGGCGCAGAGCAGGGCCGAACGGCGCTGCTCCACACGGCGGATGAGTTCGATCAGGTCCTGGGCGTACCGGAGGGACCCGCTGGCAGGGGCGCTGGCGTCCTTGGGAAGGTCGCCTCGCAGGGCAAGGATGCCCCGCACCCCGGTGTCCAGCAGTTCGCCGACTATGCCGGCGAGTTCCTGCGGGGTGTTGCCCACGCAGGTGAGGTGGGCCAGCGGCCGCAGCGTGGTTTCGAGCAGGAGCCGGTTGATGAGTTCGACGGCGGTGTCCCGGTTGGATCCGCTGGCGCCGTACGTGACGGAGACGTAGTCCGGTTCAGTTGCTTCCAGCTCGCGGATGGTGGTCCAGAGCGTCTCCGCTGCCGCAGGCGAACGCGGCGGGAACAGCTCATAGGAGAGCGCCACCGGAGCGGTGTCGGAAAGGTTGGGGTGTGCGTCGATCAGGCTTGGTGGTGACATTTGCGTCCTTGGCTTTGGGCCATTGGGCTCTCCGCCCGAGAGAACAGGTCAGGGAGCCGGCAATGAATTTGAGTTTGGGGAACACGGAGGGACTCCACGAGGACGCAGCCGCGACTGTTACGCCTTGAATGAAGTAGTCCGTGAGCAAATGTCAGGCCCACATGGGGGCACCCACACCCTCCGCAACGGAGGATCGCTGACACGTTACCGCGGTAACTTGTCTACGACTCTAGGGGGCCGTGCGGGGTCGGTACAAGTCGGCGCCGAATTAAGACGCACTTTTACGGGCTGTTTCGGATGGCAACAGAATTTCCTTCGCCGGGAGGGCCTCCTACCAAGGCCGGTCCGGGGCCGTCCCATCTTCGTTGTCCAGGTATTCTTCCCGTTCGCGCCCGCTGTTCCGCTCCCGCTGGGCCTGCCGCGAACTGTCCTGGAGCTGGTCCAGTTGGCCCTGCCGGGTCTCGGCCGGCCCGTCCTCGGGGGATTCCTCCCCCGCTCCGCCCTCTGGGCCGGCGGGCTGGCCGGCTGCGATCTTTCCCTCCAGCCGTTCCCGGGCTTCCGCCAACCGCCCGGCCGCTCCCGCTTCCGCATCCGGAGACAGGCAACCTTCCGGCGCCTGGCCTGCGGTTGCCAGGGCTTCCCTGAAGAGCGGAAGGGCCGACGACGGGTCGCCGGCCTGGAGCCGCAGGTCGCCCAGGCGTTCGATCACCAAGACAAGGTTCACCCTGACCAGGCATTCGTCACCTGAGCCGGCGGGGACCATGCCCAGCGCCTGGTCGAACAGCTGCCGTGCGCTGCCGTAGTCCCCTGCCAGCACCGCGGCGTCGCCGGCGGCAAACGGCATATTATGCGGCTCTACCAGGTTGGCCACGCCCAGGCCATGGGCCGCAGCATCTACGGCGGACTCGTTTCCTGCTGCAAAGCCGGACGCGGCACGATCAGCCAGCACCCCAAGGCTGAGGAGTTTGGCGGCGAGAAGCAGCACCAGGAGAACCGGAACCGCCGACCAGAGCAGCAGGCGGCGCCTGTGGGCCTTGGCGTTCACCGGACCCCTTCCTTTCCCGGCCGGCCAGGCAACCCTCGGAGCTGCCGGATGATGCCCACCGCTTCCGGCAAGGCCAACAGGAAGGCGCCGGCGGCGAAAATCCAGTACAGCTCGGCTCCAACCGCCAGCGGGTCCTTTCCATCCGCCCGTTCCACCTTGCCCGGGCGTGCCTGCTGCATCATGTCCGCCACCGGTGCGCCGGCGGCGCGGTGCACGTAGGGCAGGCCGAGCTGTCCGGCAAGGTTCCGCAGCCGCTCCTCGTCGATAACCGACACTGCATCACCGCTGCTGCCGGCCCTGTTGTCCTGCAGGTACGCGCCGCCGTCGTTCTCCTGCGCGGCGTTTTCCTTCGATGCGGTGCCCTGCAGTCCGGTGTTCTCTTTCATCCGGCCGCCCGCGGCCGTGCCGTAGCCCAGCACAGCTCCCCCGGCCACCAGCCCGCCGTCCACCGTCATGGCCTCGGAGTCCCCGGCGCTGGTTTGTTCACCGTCTCCCAGGTAGTACACCAGCCGGGGCCTGCCGGGGTTGCTGTCACGGGCAGCGCTCAACCGCTCGGACAGCACCTGCCTGGCTGCCGTGATGCTGCTGCCTTTGGCATAGTCAGTCACCTGGGGTTCCAGGACATCCGTAATGGTTTCCAGGGCCAGCGTATCCGTGCTGAGCGGCATGCGGACGTGCGCCGTGGTGTCGAAGGTGATGACCGAAAAGCGCGCGCCCGGCAGTTGTTCGGCGATGGCCATGATGTCTTTCCGGACGCCCTCCAGCCGCGGGCTGCCGTTGCCAAAGTCCTCGGCCACCATGCTCGTGGTGGTGTCCACCACGAAGAACACGTTGAGGTCCGTGGTGGCAGCCCGCACCGATCCACCGGGCAGACCAGGCCGCAGGGCCGCCACCAGGACCAGCAGGACCACCGCTCCCCGTCGCAGCCACGCCCTGCCCAGGCGCCCGGATCCCTGCAGCCGCCACAAGACCGCATACAGGGCCAGGGCTGACAACAGCCCAAGAGCAAGCGGCAGGCCGGGTACGTCCGAGAACACTGCGCGCGCCGCCCCCTGGATCGCCGCCGTTTCGGTCTGCTCCACGGCGTTGACGATTCCCGCCACTGCATCAGCGTTGTCCAGGGCGTAGTACAGGCCCCCGGTTGATTCCGCGGCAGCACGGAGTTGGGCCCCCGGCTGGTCAGGACCACTGCCGTAGTCCAGGTCGCCCGGGTTCAGTGCGTGAACGTGGACGGACCGTTCCCGGGCCACCTGCGCAGCCTGCTCAAGAGACATGATCGGCTCGCCCGAGAGGAAATTGTCAGTTGCCAGCACCACTGACCGCGAGCGCTGCGGTACGCCTTCCTGCCCGGTACCTCCGCCGGCTTCGCTGGGGGTTTTGCCGCCGTGGCCGGGGAAGCTGTTGAGGCAGGATGCCAGGCCGTCGCCAATCAGCGAGGACCCCCTGCCGCTCCAGGTGCCGTCGAGGAATCCGGAGCTGCCCGGCTTGCCGTCGAACGCGTCCTTCGCGAGATGGAGCTGCTCCTGGGCGTAGGCGTAGTCGTCGGTCAACGGAAAGACCTGGATGGCGGTGCTGTCGAAGATGGTCAGGCCGATCCGCTCGCCGTCGAAGGTCCGGGCAAGGCCGGCAAAGACATCCACCACTGCCGCGTCGGCGCTGCTCATGGAACCGGAGGTGTCCAGGCAGAGCATGATGTCGCGGTTGTGCTGCTCAGGCCGGATGGTGGACACGTCAACCGGCCGTGCCGCCGCAACCGCCGTGGAGGCCAGCAGCAGGGCGCAGGCTGCGCCGGCCAGGAGCAGCCGCCGCCGGTGCCGGCGCAGGGCTGCTTGGTACTCCGGCAGCGCGGTGAGCCTCTCCACATGGGCCACCGGCCGCCGTCGTATGTTGGACATCCGGTTGCTGCGCAGCGCAACCCATGCCGCCACTCCTGCCGCAGCGGCTGCAACCGGCAGCAGCCACCAGAACATCAGTTCCACGCGCGCACCGCCGCCGAGGCTTGTGCTGCCGACACGGTGACGGACGGCAACGGGCCGGGACCGAATTCGGCCGGGTACAGGGCTTCAACGACGCTGGCCGCCGCCGGAAGCGGGTGACGCGCCAGGTCCTGGTGCGTCATCCTGGTGGCGTCCACACCGGTGGCATCGCGGACGAATCCGCGCAGCAGCAGGCTGATGTGCTGGTGCGCCGTGCGTTCCTCAAGTTGCCCGGCAGCCACCGCATCCTCCACATCCTTGATGCGCTGCAGGCAGGCGGCTTTCAGGGCCGGCAGGTCTGTCAGGGCGGACCGGACCGGCGCAGAGCTGCCCTGCGTGGACCGTTTGGGGACGTGGGTGGAGGCAAGCACGAACACGAACCAGCCGGCCACCAGGGCGAGCAGTGCCATACCGCACCAGAGCCAGGCGGAACTGTATTGCAGCGGGCCATAGAATCCGGGATCAGCCTGCACGCCGGTGCCTCTCCAGGAGGGCGAAGAGACCCGTGATGACATCCGCGCTGCCCGCCACTTCCCCCTCAGTGATCCCCGCGCCCTGCAACATTGCCCTCCGCGCCGCGTCACGCTCTTCCATGGCCGTCATATAGGCGGCGTTCACCTCCGCCGACATGGCCGGCTGCCAGGCCAGCAGCGCGGAATCAGCCACACTGTAGGAGTCCGCGGCAGCGTGGGAATTCGTGTCGGCGCCGGGAGTACGTTCGGCCCCCGGCGGTGGTGCCAGCCCTGCGTCCCGAATGGTCAGCCATAGGATCTCGTGCTGGGCGCGGAGCCTGCGCAGGAGTTGGCCGGTGGCAGCGTCTGCGGCAATTTCGTCCGCAACAACGAACAGCAGATGGCGGCCCTTGACGTTGCGCGCCGTGTACTCGAGTTGGTCCTGGATCCTGCTGGGTGCCGCCTTGAGGTTCGTGTGGGAGTCCACATGCCCCAGCAGCCGTTCCAGGTGGGCCTCGCCTCCCTTGGCCGGCAGGGAACGGGTGACCGCCGTATCACCGTATACAAGGCCCACCAGGTCGCCGTGCCGGTGGGCCAGGTAGCCCAGGACCCCCAGCGCCAGCACGGCGATGTCCTTCTTCACTTCCCCTGATAGCGCCTCGGCTGCCATGTTGCGCCCTGTATCGGTGACCAGCAGGACAGTCTGCCGGCGGACGGCGACGTACCGCCTGATCAGGGGTGAGCCGTGGCGCGCAGAAGCCTTCCAGTCGATATCGCGGACTTCATCTCCGGGGACGTAGGCGCGCAGGTCATCGAAGTCCAGGCTGCGGCCCCTGAAGACGGAACCGTATTCGCCGTCGAGCATGCCGCGGGCTTTGCGGTGCGCGAAGATGGCCATCTTCGACTTCACCCGCTGGAGGAGACCGGCCATGGGGCGTCAGGGGGTCTGGACGGCGGCGACGACGGCGTCAATCACCGATTCCACCGGCACCTGCTCGGCCACCGCGTCAAAGTTCAGGATCAGCCGGTGCCGCAGCACCCGGTGGGCCAGCACCTTGACGTCCTCCGGGATGACGTGGTCGCGGCCGTTCAGCAGTGCCACGGCGCGGGCTGCCTGGCTGAAGGCGATGCTGGCACGGGGGCTGGCGCCAAACTCGATGAACCCGGCAAGCCTGGCATCAATGTAACGGGAGGCGTTCCGTGTCACATACACCAAACCCACGATGTAGTTGATCACCGCCGGATCGATGTAGATGCGCCTGGCCAGGTCCTGGATCTCCCGGATGGCATCAAGGGAAGCGGCCGCCGGCGGCTTCTGTTCGGGGGTGAAGACGCCGGCGTCGATCCGGGCGATGATCCGGGCTTCTTCCGCGGGACTGGGGTAGTCCAGGACGTCCTTGAGCATGAAGCGGTCCATTTGCGCCTCCGGCAGCTGGTACGTGCCCTCCTGCTCGATGGGGTTCTGCGTGGCCAGGACCAGGAACGGCGACGGGAGGCGGTAGTCCTGGCCGCCGATGGACGTCTGGCGTTCCTGCATCGCCTCCAGCATGGCGCTCTGGGTTTTGGCGCTGGAGCGGTTAATTTCATCGAGCAGCACAATGTTGGCGTGGACCGGGCCCAGCTGCGTGTGGAAAGTTCCCTTGGCGGCGTCGTAGATCTGGGTTCCCACGATGTCGCTGGGCAGCAGGTCGGGCGTGCACTGGATCCGGCGGAATTCGGCGCTGACGGCGTCAGCCAGCGTTTGAGCCGCGGTGGTTTTGGCCAGTCCCGGGACGCTCTCGAGCAGGATGTGGCCGCCGGTCAGCAGGCCCACCAGCAACGATTCCCGCAGCCGGGACTGCCCCACCACCTTGGCCTCGAAAGTGCGTGAAATGTTGGCGGCCACCTGCTGCGCCCTGGCCAGCTCCGCAGGCTGGATTCTTGCGGGCACGCTGGTCGAAAGCACTGGTTCTCCCCCTGAAGACGGTGACGGGCGTGCGGTCCGGAAGGCCGTGTCCCGTCCGCCATCCTATCCAAGCCCGGGAGCCCGAACCCGGCAATGGGCACCCCTCCCCATGCAGGCCCCGCGGGTCTATCCTTTTGCCATGATCGAGCTTCCAGCCAGTTACAAGGAATATCTCGCCGGCAAGAGCCAGATGTTCGTCGACACCGTTAGGCCGGTCCTGATGCAGTCGGCGGCGGAAAAGCTGCACGGCGTGCGGGTGGTCAACAATCCCACCGGCCACCAGGCCCATCTCGACGACACCCTGCCGTTCGGCGTGGTGTTTGAGGATATCGACTAACCCCTGACTGCACCCGCAAGGGCCAGCGAATTTCCGGCACCCCGCGCCACGATGACGTAAAGAGCCAGGACCGGGATCGAATAGAGAATTGAGAATGCGGCCAGCTGGCCGTAGGCAACTGCTCCATGCTGGCCGAAGAAGCTGAAGATCGATACCGCTGCGGGCTGCCTTGCCTCGGACAGCAGGAGTACGAACGGAACGAAGAAGTTCCCCCACGCCTGGATGAACACGAAGATGAACACCACGGCAAGGCCCGGGCGCATCAGCGGCAGCACGATCGAACGCAGTGCGGCCAGCCGGGAGGCGCCGTCCACCCACGCCGCCTCCTCCAGCGCCAGCGGCACGGCGTCCATGAAGTTCCTGGTCATCCAGATGGCCATCGGCAGGCTGGTGGCCGCCAGGAAAAGCACCGTTGCGGGCAGCGAATCCAGCAGCCGGAGCTGCACGAAAAGCCCGTACACCGGCACCATGATGGCCGTGGCGGGAAGGCACGTGCCAAAGAGGATGCCGTACATGAACGGGGTGTTGAAGCGGGACCGGTAGCGGGACAGGGGGTAGGCCGCGAGCACGGCCGCCGCCAGGGTGACCACCCCTGTCCCCGCGGACAGCAACAGGCTGTTCCACAGCGGACGAAACAGCAGTTCAGGGGTGAGCACGGCGGCGAAGTTGTCCAGGCCGGGCCGCTGCGGAACCTTGGTGCCGTGCCCGGCGGCCGGATCCACCGAACCCAGCACCAGCCACAACAGCGGCAGCAGGAAGCAGGCACCAATCAGCAGCAGGGCCCCGTCTGCCCACGCATTGCCCCGCGTGTGGCGCGGAGCGGGCCGGCGGCGGGGCTGCTGGCCGGGGCGTTGCCGTGCCGCCTGTTGCGGAACCGTCACGGCTTCCGCTCCCTGAGAAGGCGGAGATAGGCCGCCCCGAACACGGCGCCAATCAGGATGAGGACCGACGCCACGGCGGTGCCATAGCCGATGTCGCCGAACTTGAAGGCTTCCTGGTAGGCCAGGACGGGCAGGGTGGTGCTGCCATTGGCCGGTCCGCCCGCGGTCATGACCCAAATCAGGGTGAAGACCGCCAGGGTCTGCAGCGTGACCAGCATCAGGTTGGTGGCGATGCTGCCCCGGATCACTGGCAGCGTAATGAAGGCCAGCCGCTGCCAGGGCCCGGCACCGTCCATGTGCGCGGCCTCGGTCAGCTCCGCCGGGACTCCGTTGAGCGCGGCCCGGTACACCAGCATGGAAAAAGCCGTTCCGCGCCAAATGTTGGCCAGGATCACGGCGGCCATGGGCACCGTATAAAGCCAGTCCGTTTCCGAGGCCCCGAAATTGCCCAGCAGTTGGTTGAGCGTGCCGTCACGGCTGAAGAATGCATAGGCGGCGAACGCGGCCACGATTTCCGGCAGCACCCAGGCGGCCACGACGGCGGTGCCAACAGTTGCCGAGACAACGGGACGTGCGCGGCGCATGAGGACGGCAAGGGCCAGTCCCAGCACGTTCTGGCCCACGATGGCCGAGCCCGCGACGAACAGGACCGTCAGCGCCAGTGAGAGCGGGAAGACAGGGTCCTGCAGGAGCCGCTGGTAGTTCTCCAATCCCACCCACTCGGGGTTCCTGGCGGAGCGGCCGGTGAGCCCGGCGTCGGTCAGCGAGGAATGGAACGCCCACAGCACAGGGCCGGCAAGGAACACCAGCAGCAGCAGGACGGCAGGCAGGACGGGGAGGTAGCGGAGCAACTGCCGGGTCCGGTGGTTGGCCGCCACCGCTACTTCCGGATGGTTTTGTCGCCACCCACAATGCCGGCCACGGCTGTGTCATAGTCGGCCGCGGCCTGCTCGGGGGTCCTGCTGCCGGTGATCACAGCCTCGGTGGCTTCCTGGACTGCGGCGGAAATCCGTGGATAGTCGGAAGTGGCGGGCCGGTATTTGGTGACGCTGACCAAACCGGATACGTCCTTCACAAACGGGTTGGCGGACTGGTAGGCCGGGTCAGCGGCCACGTCGGACCGGACGGCGATCTGTGAGCTGGCCACCGTGAACGCCAGCGAGTTCTTCGCGTTGAGCGCCGTGGTGAGGAAATTGAAGGCAAGATCGGGCTGCTTGGTTTCCGCACCCACGGCCAGGGTCCAGCCGCCGGACATGCTGACTGCGCCGGGGGCGCCGCCGTTCTGCGTGGGGAACGGTGCCACGCCCATCTCCTGCTCGTACCCCGGCCAGGCATAGCTGCCGCCGTCCTGCCAGAACGACGGCGCGTAGGAGCCTTCCACGGTTGCCCCCAGTTTTGCTTTCGGGAACCATTCGCCGAATACCTTTTTCCAGACGTTCGGGTCCAGCGCCTCGGCTGGCGCCACCGCGAGGTTCTCGCTGTAGAGCGTCTTGAGGAAAGTCAGGGAGTCCTTGAAGCCGGCGGAGCCGACAACCCACTTTTTCGAGTCAGGGTCATAGAGGCCGGCGCCGGTTCCGTACAGGAGTTCGTAAAACCCCTGCATGACAGTCCCTTCACCGGTGCCCTTGCCGGCATACATGTTGAAGGGGATCACGCCAGGGCTGGCGGCCTTGATCTTCCTGGCCGTGTCCAGGATGTCCTGCCAGCTGGACGGCCGCCATGGAAGCGCCACGCCTGCGGCCTCAAAAATTTTCATGTTGTACCAGATGGCCCTCGTGTCGGTGCCCAGCGGCACGGCGTACGTGCCGCCGTCGTCCGCTTTCCCCGCCTCCTTGGCGGCGTCGTCGAACTTGTCCCACTCCCCCCATCCTGCCAGTCGGCTGTCCAGGTTCAGGAGGTAGCCGGCGTCCACGTCGGAGCGGACCTTGAAGGTGTCCTCGTAGAAGACATCCGGCGCCGTGGAGGGTGACCGCAGGGCGAGGGCCAGCTTTGTACCGTAGTCGTCGTCGTTGCCCTGGATGGGCTGCAGCTCCACGGTGACGCCCTGGTTCGCCGCTTCGAACTCCTTCTTCGCGTCCTGGAACATGGTGTCCAGGGCCGTGAACGAGTCCGTCTTCTGGTAAGCCACTTTGATGGTCTTGTTTCCCTCGGCCGGATTTCCGGGGGTGCAGGCCGCGAGCGTCAGTACTGCGGCGGCGAACAGGGAGACTGTTTTCGATGCCCGGCGAAGCATGTCCGGTCAGCTTTCCAGCAGGAGCCGCTGGGCACGGGGCGCCAGGGTATGTTCAAGGACCAGGGACGCGGCGCCGATGGCTCCGACGTCCTCCCCCACGCCCGTGCCCACAACCTCGATGGGGTGAATCAGCCGGACGTCGCTGTTGGCATCCAGCAGTGGCGGAATCCGCTCCAGGTAACGCTCCGCCAGCCCGCTCCAGAAGGGGCCGCCGAAAACGACGCGTTCCACGTCCAGGGTGTTGGTGACAACGGAGACGGCCCGGGCCACCAGGACGGCGGACTTGTCCAGGATGGCCGCGGCACGTCCGTCCCCGCCGTCGGCCAGTGAGCACAACCGGGAGAAGCTTTGCTGGACTTCGGCACCGCTGTTTCCTGCGCGGGAGCCGTCCAGGATCCCCACTGCTTCCGCCTCCGCCACCAGGACCTGCGGGATGCAGGAGGACTTCACGCAGCCGCGCAGGCCGCAGTCGCAGGGTGGCCCGTCCGGATCCACGATGATGTGGCCTATCTCCCCCGCGTTGCCGGACGTGCCGCGGACCACTTCGTCGTTCAGGACGATGCCGCAGCCGATGCCTGTGCCCATGTACATGAAGATGAAGCTGCCGGCGCCGCTTGGCCCGCCCGCCCACGTTTCCGCCACCGCGGCGCTGGTGACGTCCTTGTCAACGAGTACGGAGTAGCCGGTGGCCGCGGCCAGCGCTTCGCGCAGTTCCACCCTGTCCCAGCCAGGCAGCAGCGGCGGATCCACCACGGTGCCGTTGTCCAGGTCGATGGGCCCGGGGGCCGCCACGCCCAGGCCGGCGATACGGCTGCGGTCCACACCCGAATCCGCGACGAGCTGGTCGATTTCCGCGGCGATGGTGGTGATCACGGCGGACGGGTCATTTCCACCAGGGGTCTTGATCCGCGAGTGACGGACCACCGAGCCCACCAGGTCCAGCACCACGAACGTGGTCACTGCCGGGTCCAGGTGGACACCCAGGGCGTACATGCCGCCGGGATTCAGGCGGAGAATGGTGCGCGGCTTGCCCGGGCCGCTGCCCTCCTTGCCTGCCTCGACAATCAGGTTCTGGTCCAGCAACCGGCGCGAAATATTGGAAATGGTCTGCGGGGACAGGCCAACAATCTGGGCCAGCTCCACCCGGCTCAGGCCGCCGGACGTCCGGCGGATCGCATCAAGGATGACGGTGAGGTTGAAATCCCCCATCCTGGGCAAGTTGGTTCCGCGTCTCGGAGAAGATTGGCGCATCTCAGACACTGTGTCCCCTAAACGTCTTCGGCTACCTCGTGATGGTGATGCTTTGAATCGTACGTTACCGGCGCGTCGCCGCCCATATGCTGGTCAGCGGCGCGGCGGAGCATTGTCTTCCCGCCAGGGCGCAGTCCCTGGTGGCCGGGCGGCCCGTTCCGGTCAGCGGGTGCTGCGGGTGCTGCGGGTGACGGTGAATTTGGCGTTCCTGCCCTCCACCACTGTGGGTCCCACATGCCGTTCCAGGGCGGACAGATAGGCCAGGTGCCGGTTGTACACCGTCCACAGCTCACCCCCGGAAGCCAGCACCCGCCCCGCCGCTTCGATCATCTTGAGGCCGGCGCCGGCGTGGACGCCTGCACCAACATGGAAGGGCGGGTTGAGCAGCACCGCGTCCACGGAGCCATCAGGGAAGGTGCCCAGCGCATCATCCTGCAGGACACTGATCCGGTCGGCCAGGCCGTTGGCGCGGGCGGTGGCAAGGGCGGACAGCACCGCGGCCGCCGACTGGTCCGTCGCCGTCACGGCCGCTGCCGGGAACTGCCGTGCGTACATCGCGGCGAGGATTCCGGTGCCGCAGCCCAGGTCGACGGCGTGCCGCGCCGGTTTCATCGCCGGCAGGAACGTCAGCAGGAAACGGGTGCCGATATCCAGCCTGGGGCCGGCAAAGACAGCGCCGTGCGCGGCCACGTCCAGGTCCAGCTCCGCGAGGTGCTCCACTACCGGGAAACGTGGCGCCGTGGTTGGGGGTTTGGGGCCGGTGGCGAGGAGGATCCGCGATTTTTGCCGTGCGAGCTGCGGCTGCACGGACAGGAAGTACCGTTCAAGGACCGCGTTCATGCCCAGGGACATATGTTTCACCCGGCCTCCTGCCAGCAGCCGGACATCCGGCGCGGCATGCAGGGCCACGGCGGCAGCAATTTCCTCCAGTTCCGCCAGGGTCTTGGGAAGCTGCAGCAGGATGGTGTCTGCTCCCGCCAGCAGCTCCTCCCCCAGGGGCAGCTGGACGAATGATGTGCCGGCGCCCAGTTCTTCCGCGTTGAGCTGCAGCGCCCTTTCCCCTGTGATCAGGTCCTGATGCACCCGCAGCGACGCCGGGGCAAGCACCGCCGAAGCGCCGAGCGTCAGGGCCCCGTAGCGGTCACCGATGACCGCCACGGTACTGCCCGCCCGCCCAAGCTGCACGGCAGTCTCCAGCAACAGCCGGTCGGTGGCGTCCCAGGCCTGCAGATTCGGGGCCTCGACATCGGGCCGGCGGCGCAGGACCTGGAAAATGTCCGCCAACGTATCTGCTGCCACCGGTGTCCTGCCGCCTTCTGTTGCCCTTGCCCGCCCCGGGTCCCGGAGCGTCACCCCCACGTTACCGTTTCCGCCGCCGTCGCCATTCCAGGCAGTTTCAGGATGGCCGCCACCGCTGCCCGGCCTGCACGGTTGGCACCAATAGTGGACGACGACGGCCCATAACCCACGAGGTGGACGCGCGGATCGGCAGCCACCTGGGTTCCGTCCATGGCTATTCCGCCTCCCGGCCCCCGCAGGTGCAGCGGGGCGAGGTGTTCCAGTTCCGCCCTGAAGCCAGTGGCCCAGAGGATCACGTCCGCCTTGAGCAGGCTGCCGTCCGCGCGGCGGACCCCGTCCGGTTCGATGGCCGTGAACATGGGCTGCCGGTCAAGGGCACCCCGTTCCCTGGCCGCGCGCAGGACAGGTGTCCAGATGAGGCCCGTCACTGAGACGACGCTTTGCGGTGGAAGTCCCTTGCGGACGCGGTCCTCCACGAGCGCGACGGCATCGTGGCCGGCTCTGGCATCGAATGGAGCGTCGCGCCACACCGGTTCCCTGCGGGTGAACCAGCTGGTGGTGGTGAGCCGGGAAATCTCCTCCAGCAGGCCGACGGCGGAAATGCCACCGCCCACCACGATCACGTGCTTGCCGCGGAACTCTTCCGCCGAGACGTAGTCGGCAACGTGGAGCTGCCTGCCCCGGAAGGAGGACTGGCCCGGGTAGATGGGCCAGAACGGGCGGGTCCACGTACCTGTGGCGTTGATGACTGCCCTGGCGCTCCAGTCCCCGTCGGTGGTTTCAACGCGCAAGCGCCCGGCCGGGTTGTCATCTTCACGCCTGACAGCCCGCACCTTCACGGGCCGGTGAACGGACAACCCCAGCTCAGCCTCGTAGCCGCCAAAGTAGCGGGTGAGGAACTCCGAGCTCGGTTCCGCCGGGTCAACCTCAGGCTTGGCGATGCCCGGCAAATCGCTGATCCCGTTGACCGTGGACATGCGCAGGCTCCGCCAGCGGTGCCGCCACGCCCCGCCCGGACCTTCCTCGGCGTCGAGCACGGCAAAGCCAAGGCCCCGGCGCTGGAGGTGGTACGCGGCGGACAGGCCCGCCTGGCCTGCCCCGATGACAACCACGTCGGTTGGGTGAGGAATCACCTGCCCATGATAGTCGCGGAGGGCGGCGCGGCCTTAGGGTGGGCGCATGGACACTGGAGCAGCCGCACGGACCGGAACCGGAAGCACTGGGCATGCCGCCCGGCTGGAAAAGGCCCTGGGGGTGGTGCTTGGAACCGGGCAGATACCGCTGCGCCTGCGTGCGTGGGATGGTTCGGAAGCGGGACCGCCTGACGCACCGGTCCTGGAGTTCAAGTCCCGACGGGCCCTGCGGCGCATCCTCTGGTCACCGGGGCAGCTGGGTCTGAGCCGTGCCTACGTGGCAGGTGAAATCGACACCCCGGGGGACATCTTCGCGGCGTTCACGGCGTTGAGCTCGGCAGGCAAGTTCGCCGAGCCCGGACCGTTCCGCCCGCTGTCCGCCGGCGAGCTCTGGCTGCTGCTGCGCACCGCTGTCCGGCTCGGCGCCATCGGGCCCAACCCTGCCCCGCCGCCGGAAGAAGCACGCATCGCCAAAAAAGGAAGGATGCACTCCCGGCGCCGCGATTCGGCCGCCATCTCGCACCATTACGACGTCGGCAACGACTTCTACGACCTGGTGCTGGGACCGTCGATGGTTTATTCGTGCGCAGTGTGGCCGGACGACGGCGGCGGCGCTGCGGCAGCGACGGCAGGGGGCGGCACGAATGCGCGGCCGGGCACCGGCCTGGATGCTGCCCAGGAAGCCAAGCTGGACCTGGTCTGCCGCAAACTGGGCCTTCAACCGGGGATGCGGGTCCTGGATGTGGGATGCGGCTGGGGCAGCTTCGCCCTGCACGCGGCAGCCCGGTACGGCGCCAGCGTGGTGGGGGTAACGCTCTCCCGCGAGCAGGCCGGCCTGGCCCGGAAGCGTGCAGCCGAGGCCGGCCTGACGGACAGGGTGGAAATCCGGGTGCAGGATTACCGGGACGTACCGGACGGGCCGTTCGACGCCATCAGTTCCATCGGAATGTCTGAACACGTTGGGCGGGCGCAGACGCCTGCCTACACCGCGGCGCTGTACGGGCTGCTCCGGCCCGGCGGGCGGCTGCTGAACCATGCCATTTCCTGGAATGCGGGCCCCACCAGCCCGGACCCGGACTCCTTCATCCCCCGGTACGTCTTCCCTGATGGCGAGATGATCAGCCTGGGCGAGATGGTGGCCGCCCTGGAATCCGCACGCTTCGAAATCCTGGATGTGGAGGCACTGCGCCGCCATTACGCCCTGACGCTCCGGGCGTGGGTAAGCCGGCTTGAGGAGAACTGGGACGAGGCGGTAAAACTGGCCGGTGCGGGACGCGCGCGCGTATGGCGGCTCTACATGGCCAGCAGTGCCATTGGGTTCGAAAACGGGCTCACCGGAGTCAACCAGGTCCTGGTGCGCCGCCCCGGCGGGGAGGAACCGCCGCTGCGGCGCACCGCCTGGATGTGAGGCGCCCCTGCCGTCACGCCACCGGGGAAGGACCGCCGGGCTGGGTGAAGTGCTGGGTCTTTTCGATCTGCACCACCTTCGGGTCCGTTTCGTCGGCTTCGTAGTCCGTGGGCCGCGTGAGGTCCTTGCCCGTGCTGACCTTCAGGGCCCTCAACACCAGGGTCAGGACGGCGGCGACAATCAGGTTCAGGGCGAATGCCGAGACCGCGATGTAGACGCTGAAATCCGTCCCGGGAATGGGGGCCACGGAGCCGCCGAAGTGGGCCTTCGTGACCGGGTTGATCACGTTGTAGGCGGAGACTGTTCCGAAGATGATGCCCGCAGCCCAGCCGATCAGCAGCGCCCAGCGGTCGAACCACCGGGTGTAAAGGCCTGCCACCACGGCAGGGAAGGTCTGCAGGATCCAGATGCCGCCCAGCAGCTGCATGTTGATGGCCGCCGACTGGTCCATGGCGATCACGAAGACCAGTGCGCCCACCTTCACGACCAGCGAGACGATCTTTGACACCTTCGCCTCCGTCTTGGGATCGACGTCGGGCCGGATGAAGTCGCGGTAGATGTTGCGGGTGAACATGTTTGCCGCCGCAATGGACATGATGGCCGCGGGTACCAGCGCCCCGATGGCGATGGCAGCCAGCGCTATTCCCGCGAACCAGGCGGGGAAGTGGTCAAGGAACAGCTGCGGAACCACCAGCTGCGGGTTGACCGATCCGTCCAGGTCGATGGGCTTGGTGCCCGCCTTGATGGCCACGAAGCCCAGCAGCGCAAGGAAACCAAGCATCAGCGAGTACAGCGGCAGGATGGCGGCGTTGCGGCGGATGGTATTGCGGGCCTTTGACGCCAGCACTGCAGTCACTGAGTGCGGGTACATGAACAATGCCATGGCCGAGCCCAACGCCAGCGACCAGTAGGCGGAGTAGTTGGCAGCCCCCGGGATGAACACCCCGGCGGGCTTTCCCGTGGCCTGGTTCACCGTGCCCAGCTTGGTCTGCGCCGAGCTGAAGATGCTGTCCCAGCCGCCGAACTTGATGGGCAGGTAGATGACCGCCACGATCACGGCAAGGTAGATCAGGAGGTCCTTGACGACGGCGATCATCGCCGGCGCCCGCAGCCCCGACGTGTAGGTGTACGCGGCGAGGACCACGAAGGCCAGGATCAGCGGCAGGTCGGTCAGGAACACGTTCCCGGAGCTGCCCAGCCCCAGGACCGTCAGTACGGCCTTGATGCCCACCAGCTGCAGCGCGATGTAGGGCATGGTGGCCACGATGCCCGTGACGGCAACCGCCAGGGAGAGCCAGCGGCTGCCGTAGCGTCCGCCCACGAAATCCGCCGAGGTGACGTAACCGTGGCGGTGGGACACCGACCACAAACGGCTCATGATGATGAAGATGATCGGATACAGGACGATGGTGTAGGGCACGGCAAAGAAGCCGGTGACCGCACCCGTAGCCCACATGGCCGCCGGCACCGCCACGAAGGTGTACGCGGTGTAAAGGTCCCCGCCGAGCAGGAACCAGGTGATCCAGGTACCGAAGCCGCGGCCGCCCAGGCCCCATTCGTCCAGGCTGTGCAGACCTTCCACCTCTGGGCTTCGGCGCCACTTGGCGGCCAGGAAGCCCATGACAGCCACGACGACGAAGAGCAGCACGACAATCACCAAGGCAGTCCAGTTGATCTCGCGTGCGTTCATGGCCGGTCCCCTCCCAACCCTGTGTCGGCTGAGGCGGTGCCTGCCCGGGGTGGGCCACCGGCACGTACCTCGGCCCGCCGTCGTCGGTCTTCCCTGGTCACCAGCCAGTAGGCTGTGCCGGTCAAGATCGCCGAAATCGGCACCCAGAGCAATTGGTACCAGTAGAAGAAGGGCATCCCGGCCAGCCTGGGCGCATCAAAGGAATACAGCTGCGGCATGAGCGGGAAGAGGATGGCGGCGCCCAGCAGGACGGCGGCGCCGATATAGGGAGCGGGCCTTGCCGGGCCCCGGATGGCGGTATCGCGGGTCAGGCGCGATTCCTCCGGAAATGCATCGCCGTTCGGGCTGTAGCCGGAACCATCTGCATGGGACATCTGTGACCTCCTCGTCAGCCTGTCCCGCGTCCGGCCGCTTCTTGGGTGAAAACGGCCAATCGACGGGACGATGTGCCCTCCACCTCCAGTTGTACCCCGCTTTGACCTGCGCGGGAAGGGTTTTTCACAGTCACCGGGGGCTGATCCCGCCGGGAGAAAAGGAGGGCACTGCAGACGAATAAAAAAGGGAACCATCACAATGTGATGGTTCCCTTTTCGGTGTACCGGTGGAGCTGAGGGGACTCGAACCCCTGACCCCCTGCATGCCATGCAGGTGCGCTACCAGCTGCGCCACAGCCCCGTACTTTTGTTCCTTCCGGTCTGATTGGCCGGAGCAACCTGACCAGAGTAATGCACTTTTCCGTTGGACGCCAATCGGCCGCCATCAGCATCCGAACCGACTTCTCCGTCGCCCCGCCCGGCCATTCAACCCAGCCAATGGAAGGTGTACAAAACCAACCGGAAACAAAAAAGTCCGCCGGAACCATCACGGTTCCGGCGGACTTGCCGGTGGAGCTGAGGGGACTCGAACCCCTGACCCCCTGCATGCCATGCAGGTGCGCTACCAGCTGCGCCACAGCCCCGGATTGTTGCTGCTCCGAGAAGCTTTCTTCAGGGTCTCCCCCGAAGCAACTCAAATATCTTAGAACAGCAATTCCGAAAATTCCAAATCGGGAATATTCACTTTCTGCACACCGTCAGGTTGCGGCGCCTACTCGGTGTCGGCGATTGCGCCGGCTTTGGCGGATGCGTCGTCCCCAAGCTGCAGGTCCACCACGGGGCAGTCCTTCCAGAGCCGCTCCAGGGCGTAGAACACGCGATCCTCCTCATGCTGGACGTGGATGACAACGTCAGCATAATCCAGCAGGACCCACCGGCCGCCGGAGCGGCCCTCGCGGCGCACCGGGCGCAGGTCCTGTTTGGCGAGTTCTTCCTCGATACCGTCAACGATCGCGTTGACCTGGCGTTCGCTGGGCGCGGAAGCGATGAGGAAGACGTCGGCCAGGGCCAGTCGTTCGCTCACGTCCATGGCGACGATGTCCTGCGCAATCTTGTCGGCAGCGGCCTTGGCGGCCGTACGGGCTATGGCGATGGACGATTCTGTTGCAGTCACGGGACTCCTTGTTTGGTTAAGTGTTGATGCCGGTGCGGT
Organism: Arthrobacter sp. SLBN-122; assembly: GCF_006715165.1. Classification (NCBI taxonomy): domain Bacteria; kingdom Bacillati; phylum Actinomycetota; class Actinomycetes; order Micrococcales; family Micrococcaceae; genus Arthrobacter; species Arthrobacter sp. SLBN-122. The sequence continues at coordinate 4,415,083 of NZ_VFMS01000001.1, forward strand.
CAGCGGGACATGCCGCTGACGATCAGGATGATGCCGGCAACGAGGGCCAGGATCCCGAACGCGAGGATGCAGAACTGCAGGATGCGGTTCCGCCGCGCCCTAGTGAGGCCTGCAGTCGCGGCATCCAGGGGGTCGAGGCCATAGGCGGAGCGGGCAGGAACGCGGGGCAGGTCCTCAAAGAGATCCTCCGGGTGGTTCTCGGCTTGGTTCTCGGGAACCGATACCCGTTTGGGACGGCTGGCTGCCTTGGCCGCCGCCTCAGCACGGGCAATCACCTGGGACCGCCCTGCGGCGGTATCCGGCGCGGGCGCCTTGGGACGGGAAGCCGGTTTCCGTTTTCCCGGAACCTTGGTGCCGGGCCGCGTGGTGACCGGGACATGCGAGGTTGCCGGCGGCTTCATCACCGGACGTTCGACGCCGGGCACCTGGACGAACTCAAGGGGTGTCACCATCGCCAGGTTGTTGGCGGTGGAGGGGCCGGGTTTGTCCTTGGGTGCGACGTCCTTGGAAGCGGCATCCCTGGGAGCCGCATCCCTGGGAGCCGCATCCCTGGCGGGTCCTGCAGGATTGCCGGCCTGTTCGGCAAGTTTCTGCCGGGCCATGGCCCTACGGTTGAGCACCGCGGCCCGTTCGGCCAGGGCAATCTGCTCAGCGAGGATCTCCGGATCCACGGCTTCCGGATCCATGGAGGCAATGTGCTCCATTTTGGCGATCTGGTTCCTGGCCTGCGCAGCAATCAGCGCCCGCGCTTCCAGGGCCTGTTCCACCGTCATCCCTTCCGGGACGTTTCCGGAAGCCGGCGCCGGACTTTCAGCGGTGGCTGGGGCTTCCGACGCCGCGGGCGCGTCAGTCCCGGCAGGGCCGGCCGTCTTTGCTGTGCCGTCCGTCTTTGCCGTGCCGTCCGACTTTGCCGGGCTGCCTGTCTTTGCCAGTGCAGCGGCATTCCGCGCGGGTGCCACCGAAGGTGCGGGGGCCGCAGCGGGCGGCACTATGGGGTTGGCGGCGGTCAGCGCCTGCTCTTTGAGCTGCTGCAGCCGCAGCTGCCGCCGGGTGGGCGGACCGCCTGCAGCAAGCTGGCCTTCCTTTTCCTCGAGCTCCTTGATGGTGCGGAGCGCGGCCCGGTCGCGGGCCCGGATCTGGGAGGACCGCTGGGTGGCAGTCTGCTCTGCCGCCGCTTGGCCTGCAGCAATGGGCCGCGCGGGCGATGCGGTGCCTGCGGAGCGGGAGTTGGCCGTCGCATCCTGCCCTGCCGGCGCTGATGCGGGACCGGCCGGCCGGTCCGCGGCAGGCGGGCGCTGCCCAGCTGCAGGCAGGGTGGCCTGCTGGGCATCCCTGGCCTTCCGGAGTTCCCGGCGGCTGCGGATTGGGGGCTGTTCCTGACTCATTGTGAACTCATTCAGTACTGGCTGGTTCGCGTGCTTTGGAAGCTGGTTCATCCGTGGTTGCGGGCGGGTCCGAATACAGGCCGTACTTGGCGATGTACTGGACCACCCCGTCCGGGACCAGGTACCAGACCGGGTTGTTCGCCGCCACGCGGGCACGGCAGTCGCTGGACGAAATGGCCATGGCCGGAACTTCCAGGAGGCTGACGTCGTCGCGTCCCATGCCGTCAAGGACGTGTCCGGGTCGCGTCACGCCCACGAAGTGGGCCAGCGACCACAGTTCGTCAATGTCCTTCCAGGACAAAATCTGGGCCAGGGCGTCCGCGCCGGTGATGAAGAAAAGGTCGGCGTCGGGGCGCTGGGCCCGGAGGTCGCGGAGCGTGTCGATGGTGTAGGTGGGACCCGGACGGTCAACGTCCACGCGGCTGACGGTGAAGCGCGGATTGGACGCCGTGGCGATGACGGTCATCAGGTAGCGGTGCTCGGGCTCACTGACCTGTTTATGGGACTTTTGCCATGGCTGCCCGGTGGGGACGAAGACCACCTCGTCGAGGTCGAACTCCGCCGCGACTTCGCTGGCTGCGACAAGGTGGCCGTGGTGGATGGGATCGAATGTTCCGCCCATCACGCCCAGCCGCAGCCTCCCCCGGGCACCATTGCGGCGCAGGTTGTGGGAAATCTTAGTGGCCCTGCCCGCGATCGTGCTTATTGGGGTGCTGGCGGTGCGGGTCCGCGTGCTCGTCCGTGGCAGCGTGCCGGTTGCCCAGGTTGTTGTAGGACCAGGCGATGAACATCAGCACCAGCAGGATGGCGAACATGGATACGCCAAAGACCCAGGGCTCGGCCCACAGCGGGGCAAGCTCCTCATGGCCTTCTTCGCCTGCGGCGGCGACGGACGTGGCAATCTGCTGGAGCAGCATTTTCTCCCCTATGTTCAAGGATTTACGGGCAGCGGAACCTTCCGCTGCATTCCGGGTTCTGGTCTATGTTACCGCGTTGCTACCCGCGGACCTGGCCTTCGCCCTGGACGATCCACTTGGTGGTGGTGAGCTCGGTCAGGCCCATGGGGCCGCGGGCGTGCAGCTTCTGGGTGGAAATGCCCACCTCGGCACCAAGGCCGAGTTCCCCGCCGTCGGTAAACCGCGTGGAAGCGTTGACGATCACCGCCGCGGAATCCACCTCCGCGATGAACCGTTCGGCATTGGCAAGGCTGTTGGTGAGGATGGCTTCGGTGTGGCCGGTGGACCAGGCACGGATGTGCTGGACGGCTTCGTCGAGGCTGTCCACCATGGCCACGGCGAGGTCCAGGTCCATGTATTCGGTTCCCCAGTCCACATCCGTGGCCGGCTGGGTCTCGATCCCGGGCAGTGCGGCGCTGATGCGTTCGTCGACGTGCAGGCGGACGCCGGCGGCGCGCAGGGCGGCGGCGACGGAGGGCAGGACCGTAGAGCCCGAGTGGACCAGCAGTGTCTCCACCGTGTTGCAGACACTGGGGCGCTGGGTTTTGGCGTTGAGCAGGATCTCCACGGCCATGTTTTCGTCAGCGGACTCGTCGATGAAGATGTGGACGTTCCCCTCCCCCGTCTCGATGACGGGCACCGCGGAGTTGGTGACCACGGTCTGGATCAGGTCCCGGCCGCCGCGGGGAATCAGCACGTCCACCCGGCCCCGGGCCTTCATCAGCACGTTGGCTCCGGCGCGGCCGAACTGGTCCACGGTCTGGACAGCATCAGCGGGCAGGCCAACGGACTCGAGCGCTTCGCGCAGCACCCGCACCAGGACCTGGTTGGTGGCCTCGGCGGCACTGCCGCCGCGCAGGATGACGGCGTTGCCGCTCTTGAGCGCCAGCCCCGCGATGTCAACCGTGACGTTGGGCCTTGCCTCGTAGATGGCTGCCACGACGCCCATGGGCACGTTGACCTGGCGGAGGCGGAGCCCGTTGGGAAGGGTCTGGCCGCGGACTACGTTGCCCACAGGATCCGGGAGGTTGGCCAGGTTTTCAAGGGCGGCCACCAGCCCGGAAATGCGTGTTTCGGTAAGCGTGAGGCGGTCCAGGAGCGCCTTGGATGTGCCGTTGGACTTGCCCTTGTCCACGTCCATGGCGTTGGCCGTGAGGATGGCCTGGGCACTCTCCTGCAGAGCGGCTCCGACGGCGCGGAGGGCACGGTCCTTCCAGGCCCGGTTGGCGGTGGCCATCCGGCGGGCGGCGTGGCGGGACCGGTCAGCGATGGCGTGGACAGCCGCTTCAACTTCTGCAGCGGAAAGCGGCGCCCCAGCTGATCCCGGTTCTGCCGCGGGACCCGGCTGCGCCTGCGCAGCAGTGGTTCCGGTGGTTTCAGCAGCATGGATCAGGGCTTCAGTCATGATCCAAGTTTAGGCGAGCCCTGGACTCAGACCAGCACCAGGTCGTCAACATGAACAACTTCGCGGTCATAGCCGCTTCCCATTTCCTCGCCCAGCTCCCGCGTGGAACGCCCCAGCATGCGGGGCAGCTCCTCCGACGAGTAGTTCACCAGGCCGCGGGCCACGACGGTGCCGTCGGCCCCTGCCAGCTCCACGGCGTCGCCCGCTTCAAAGTCCCCATGGACGGCGGAAATGCCCGCCGGCAGCAGGGAGGTGCGGTGGTGCCGTACGGCGCGCACCGCCCCTTCGTCCAGGACAAGGCGGCCCTGCACGGAGGCAACGTGGGCAAGCCACAGGAGGCGGACGGGCTTGCGGGAACCGTTGACCGAGAACCACGTGCCCACGTCCTCGCCGTTCAAGGCCGCGGCGGCGTTGGCCGTGGAGGTCACCAGCGCATGGATGCCCGAACCGGCCGCCATGCTGGCAGCTTCCACTTTGGTCATCATTCCCCCGGTGCCCACACCGGCCTTGCCGGCTTTGCCGATGGAAACCCCTTCGAGGTCGTGCGCGCCGGTGACCAGGGGGATGCGCCGGGCACCCTGGGCGGGCGGCCCGTCATACAGGGAGTCGACGTCGGACAGCAGCACCAGTGCATCGGCGCGCACCAGGTGCGCCACCAGTGCCGCAAGCCGGTCGTTGTCACCAAAGCGGATTTCGTGGGTGGCCACGGTGTCGTTCTCGTTGACGACGGGGACCACGCCCAGGTTCAGCAGCCGGTCCATGGCGCGGAGGGCGTTGGTGTGCTGGCTGCGGCGCATCAGGTCCTCGGCCGTGAGCAGGACCTGGCTGACGGTGACGCCGTGAGCACCGAAGGCCTGCGTGTACCGGGCCATCAGCAGTCCCTGGCCTACGCTGGCTGCCGCCTGCTGGGTGGCAAGGTCGCGGGGCCTCTTGGCCAGCCCCAGCGGGGCCAGTCCGGCGGCGATGGCGCCGGAGGACACCAGGATGATTTCGGCACCGGCGTTGCGTTTGGCCGCCAGCGCGTCGGCCAGGGCGGTCAGGGATTCCTCCGAAATGCCGCCCTTGATACTGGTGAGCGAGGAGGACCCCACCTTCACGACGATCCGGCGGGCACCCGCCAGGGCGCTCCTGTCGGAGGCGCGTTCAGCGGGTTCCGCGGCCATGCCCCTAGAGGTCATCGTCCGCTTCCAGTCCGCTCTCCTTCACGGGGTGGGCGGCGCGGCGGCCGCTGACGGATTCGGTCCAGATGCCGGCTTTCCGTTCCGCCTCGAGCTCGGCACGGGCGGCTGCCTTGGCATCCCGGCGCTCCTGCTGCTCTTCACGCTTCTGGCTGCGGGTGGGGCGGTCACCGATATCAGCGAACCGGACATCCGTGCCGCGCGGCGACGCCAGGAGTTCAGCGCCTGCCATCATGGTGGGCTCCCAGTCGAAGACCACGCCGTCGTCCTCACCGATGACCACGGTATCGCCGGGCTTGGCGCCCTGCTTGAACAGTTCTGTTTCCACGCCGAGCTTGGCGAGCCGGTCTGCCAGGTAGCCGATGGCTTCCTCGTTGGTGAAGTCGGTCTGCTTGACCCAGCGCTCCGGCTTTTCGCCCAGGACGCGGAACAGCGGCTCCAGGTTCTTTTCCTCGCGGCGGATCTTGAAGCCGGTTTCGTTGACGGCGCGCGGACGCAGTACCGCGGGCTGGACCTTGGGCGGGGCGGCGGCCACGGCGTCGCGGGCGGCCTTGACGATTTCCGCCATGGCGAAGCCCAGCTGGCGCAGGCCCTCATGGCTGGTGGCGGACACCTCGAAGACGCGGTAGCCGCGTGATTCGAGTTCCGGGCGCACGAATTCGGCCATGTCCTTGCCGTCGGGAAGGTCCACCTTGTTCAGTGCGACCAGCCGGGGCCGGTGGTTCAGGGGCACCACTTCGCCGTCCTGGCCCGCGTAGCTCATGTCCACGGCGTACTTTTCCAGTTCGCCCTCGATGATGGCGAGGTCCGACAGCGGGTCGCGCTCGGACTCCAGGGTGCCGCAGTCGAGCACGTGGACCAGCGCTGCACAACGTTCCACGTGCCGCAGGAAATGGTGGCCCAGGCCGCGTCCCTCGCTGGCGCCTTCGATGAGGCCGGGAACGTCGGCGATGGTGAACCGCACGTCGCCGGCCTGAACCACGCCGAGGTTGGGAATCAGGGTGGTGAAGGGGTAGTCGGCGATCTTGGGCCGGGCCGCGGACATCGCGGCGATGAGGCTGGACTTGCCGGCGGACGGGAAGCCCACCAGGGCGATGTCGGCGATGGACTTCAGCTCGAGGATGACGTCCCGGGATTCGCCTTCGATGCCCAGCAGCGCGAAGCCGGGCGCGCGGCGCTTCTGCGAGGAGAGGGCGGCGTTGCCCAGGCCGCCAATGCCACCGGCGGCTGCCACAAACTCCGCACCCTCGCCCACGAGGTCGGCCAGTACGGTGCCGTCCTTGGACTTGACCACTGTGCCGTCCGGTACGGGCAGGATGAGGGTTTCGCCGTTCTTGCCGCCGCGCCAGTCGCCCATGCCGGGCCCGCCGTTGCTGGCGTGCCGGTGCGGTGCGTGGTGGTAGTCGAGGAGGGTGGTGGTCTGGTGGTCCACGCGAAGGATGACGTCGCCGCCGTTGCCGCCGTCGCCGCCGTCGGGACCGCCCAGGGGCTTGAACTTCTCCCGGTGGACGGAGACGCACCCGTTGCCGCCGTTACCGCCGGATACGTGCAGTACTACCCGGTCTACAAAGCTGGCCACGTGGATCTCCTCAGAAGCTGTTTACCTGGCGCCCCGGGGCGCCACATCGATTGTAATGCGGTTAAAAGAACAGTGGAGCGGGCCCTCAGGCCCGCTCCACCGCTTCAGAACTTGTTGTTACTCTGCAGCTGCAGCAGCAACGATGTTGACCACGCGACGACCGCGGCGGGTACCGAATTCAACGGCGCCCGGGGTCAGTGCGAACAGGGTGTCGTCCCCGCCACGGCCAACGCCGGCGCCCGGGTGGAAGTGGGTGCCGCGCTGGCGGACGATGATTTCGCCTGCGGAAACAACCTGGCCGCCGAAGCGCTTGACGCCGAGGTACTGAGCGTTGGAATCGCGACCGTTGCGAGTGGAGCTCGCGCCCTTTTTATGTGCCATCTGAAATGCCTGCCTCTAAATTCTGGGGAATCTGTTGAAATGCCTGAACACTAACCGGAGGTTAGCTGATGCCGGTGATCTTGACCTTGGTCAGTTCCTGGCGGTGACCCTGGCGCTTCTTGTAGCCGGTCTTGTTCTTGAACTTCTGGATGACAATCTTAGGACCACGCAGGTCCTGGAGGATTTCAGCCGTAACAGTTACCTTGGCCAGGTCGGCGGCGGCGGAGGTGACCTTGTCACCATCAACCAGGAGCAGTGCGGGCAGCTCAATGGTGCTGCCGGCTCCACCGGCGACGCGGTTCAGGGTAACGAAGTCTCCAACGGAAACCTTCTCTTGGCGGCCGCCTGCGCGGACAATCGCGTACACCACTTGGGAACTCACTTCTCTCGACGTTTATAACTAAATTTGCGTGCGGAACCGACTATCAAAAGCCTGGTTTCTCGCTGTGCCTCAACGCCGTGGGGTCATAACCCAAGTGTTGGCGTAAGCACCGAAGATCTAGATTACGCTAATTTTGTCTTCGGCCGCAAATGAGGCTGGTTCCCGGCGGGTTGCTGTGATAGGCACCACAGCTCAGGTCCGGCGTCCGCACCATGCCCCACCATAGTACCGGCACACCCGCAGGCCGCGGTTCAGGAGTGCAGGCGCGGCGCGTCGAAGAACTCCACTTCGAGCCGGCAGGACTGCTTGAACGCGGTCAGCATCGCAGCCTTCTCATGGTCGGAAGCCTGCCGCCCGGCCGCATCCACGATGGCGATGGCCTGGCGTGTGGCTTCGGCAAAGCCCTCATCTGCGTAGGTGCGGAGCCAGTCCGCGTACGCGTGCCCGTCCGGTTCCCCGGAGGCCAGGAACCGGGCGTGCAGCGTGGCGCCGACCTCGGCGTAGAGCCAGAAGCAGGGCAGGACGGCGGCGGCGAGGACCGCATAGCTGCCCGACGACGACGCTGCGGTCAGGTGGTCCACGTAGGACTTGGTGACCGGGCCCAGGCCGTTCGGGGCCGGGCGGGTGCTGAGCCACGAGCGGTGAAGCTCCGTTTCCACTTCAAGGCACTGCTGCGCGGACCGTGCCCAGAACAGCTGCTCGGCCTCCGAGGGGGCCAGGGCGCTGGCCCGTGCCAGCACGCGGGAGTAGCCGTTCAGGTAGAGGGCATCCTGCGCCAGGTAATAGGCAAAGTCCTTTTCGGAAAGATCGCCCGAGGCCAGTCCGTCGATGAAGTCCAGCGCGTAGATGTCGTCGAGGTCCTGGCGGGCTTCGGTCCACAGCCGGGCCGCGAAGCTGCCTTCCGCCGGGACGGGCCGCACGTGGTGGAAGTGGTGCACGGGTCCGTTCCCCTGGCCCACCTCCAGCTGGGCGGAGTTCTCGAGTGCGCCGGCCAGCCAGGGCTTGACGGTCCGCAGCGAGGCCTCCCAGTCACCCAGGCGGGCCTGGACGGTTGCCATGGCGGAGGACAGGGAACATCCGGTGCCGTGGCTGTTGCGCGTGGAAATGCGCTTCCCCTGCACTTCCACCACCTCCTGGACGAGGAGGCCTGCAGTGTTCACAAGTGCGTCCGGGCAGTCCAGGCCTGCCAGGTGGCCGCCTTTAACCAGTACGGTGGCTCCGGTGGCCTCGGCCAGGCGCCTGCCTTGGTCCAGTGCGGCCTCCCAGTTTTGGGCTGGCTCCGTCCCGAGCAGCAGCGCGAGCTCGGGCAGGTTGGGGGTGATGAGGTGGGCAAGCGGCAGCAGTTCCCGGAGCGCGGCTTCGGCGGATTCCTGCAGCAGCCGGTCCCCGCTGGTGGCCACCATCACGGGGTCAAGGACAACGACGGCGGGACGGACCTTTCCGAGCCACTCGCGGACAGTGCGGATCACCGATTCGTCACCCAGCATGCCGATCTTGACGGCGTCGATGCTGATGTCATCGCTGACGGCATCCAGCTGCTGGGCCAGGAACGCGGCCGGAGGGACGTGGACGGCCTGCACGCCGCGGGTGTTTTGCGCTGTGAGGGCGGTAATCGCCGCCATGCCGTATCCGCCGTGGGCGGCGATGCTTTTGAGGTCCGCCTGGATCCCGGCTCCCCCGGACGGATCGGAACCGGCGATGGAGAGGACGCGCGGGACGTCGCGGCCCGTGGGAAGGCCGGAGGGAACGCCGGGCGCGGTTGGCAGGGGCATGGAAAGGGTCGGAGACAAGAGACATCCCTTCGCCGGTACTAGCCGGACAGGTTCAACGGGTCTGGATCTCAGCCGGCCTTCTGCGCGGCACCCCGTGTCGCTGTCCAGCGTAGCTGCTGGTGCCGACGCGGCGGAAAGGTGACAGCACCTGCCTATGCAGGAAGTCCCCGCCTTGTGGTCCATTCCCCCCGAGACTCTGAGGGGAAAGGTCCACATGGCGGGGACTTCCTTGGTGGTGCGTTGGTTCTGACCTGGCTTAGAGCTCCGAGGCAGGGACTCCGACGCCGAGGATGATGGGTTCCGCTGCCGGCTTGGCAGCTTCAGCCTTGGCGGCGTCTTGTGCCTTAGCGGTGTCGGGGGCCTTGGCTGCGTGTGAATGTCCGGCACCCGTGGACTGGACGTTCTCGTGGTGCTGGACAGCTGTCTCGTTGGCTGCGCCCTGGGCACGGCTGGCAGCGCGGTGGCGCCGCGGCCTGCGTTGCCGGGTCTGCTCCAGGGTGTGGTCGGAGTAGTCCTTTTCCGCGGGCGCTTCCACGGTGGCGTGGGTTGCCGCTCCCCCGCCGGCCTGCTGTTGCGGCGCTGCCGGTTCGGCTGCCTTCACCGATTCTGCGGCTTTGGCCGGCGCATCCTCCATGGGTGACGCCGGCTGGCCGAGGTGGGCGAACGCTTCCGCCAGCCGGTCCAAGGTGAGGGCGGGCTTGGGGTGCTGCTCCTCGGCGTGCTCCACGAACGGAAGCGGGACTTCCTCGCTGCCGAAGGTCAGGACAGCTGCGGGGCGTGCGGGGGAATCGGCGTCGTGCTTCTCCTCCGCGGGAACCGGCGCAGGCTCGGCCTGCGGCGCCTGGCGGGTTGCTGCCACCTCATCGTCATGCAGGTGCGCCGCGTGGGCGGCAGCCGCAATGTTCGCCAGGGCAAGCCGGGTGGCCTCTGCTTTGGCGTGCCGCTCAGCATCCGCCGTATCCGGCACGACGGTGTGGACGTGCACTGCAGGCGCCGGGACAGCCTCGGGCTGCTGGCCGCCGCGTCCGCGCCGCCGTTTGCGCTCGGGACGGACTCCGGGCTGGCCGGCATCGGGCCGCTGTGCCTCGGCGCGGTGGGCTTCCCCGCGGGCTTCGGGGCGGTTGTCCGCGCGCTGGACGTGGTGCTCGGCCGCCACGATGTTGGCACGGCGGTGCTCCACGGGATCGTCATGGGTTACTACCCCGCGGCCCGCGCAGGCCTCGCACTGCTCGCCGAAGACTTCCAGCAGGCCCGTACCCATCCGCTTGCGGGTCATCTGGACCAGGCCCAGCGACGTGACCTCGGCAACCTGGTGCTTGGTCCGGTCACGGCCCAGGCATTCCACCAGGCGGCGCAGGACCAGGTCCCGGTTGGATTCGAGCACCATGTCGATGAAGTCGATCACGATGATGCCGCCGATGTCGCGCAGCCGCAGCTGGCGCACCACTTCCTCGGCAGCTTCCAGGTTGTTCTTGGTGACGGTTTCCTCGAGGTTGCCGCCGCTGCCGGTGAACTTGCCGGTGTTGACGTCCACCACGGTCATGGCCTCGGTGCGGTCGATCACCAGGGAGCCGCCGGAGGGCAGGAAGACCTTGCGCTCAAGCGCCTTGTGGATCTGCTCGTCGATGCGCCAGGCGGAGAAGATGTCCTGGTCCTTGGTCCACTTCTCGAGGCGTCCCACCAGGTCCGGCGCCACGTAGGTGACGTAGGCCTCGATGGTGTCCCAGGCTTCCTCACCGGACACGATGAGTTTGGAGAAGTCCTCGTTGAAGACGTCGCGGACCACCTTGATGGTCAGGTCGGGTTCGCCGTAGAGCAGTTCGGGCGCCAGGATCTTGGTGGACGCGGACTGGCTTTCGATGCCTTCCCACTGGGCGCGCAGCCGGTTGATGTCGTGCGTCAGCTCTTCCTCGGACGCGCCTTCCGCAGCGGTGCGGACAATGACGCCGGCATGCTCGGGCAGGCGGTCCTTGAGGATGCGCTTGAGGCGGTTGCGTTCGACGTCGGGCAGCTTGCGGGAGATGCCGGTCATAGAGCCGCCGGGCACGTACACCAGGTAGCGGCCGGGAAGGGAGATCTGGCTGGTGAGCCGGGCGCCCTTGTGGCCCACGGGGTCCTTGGTCACCTGGACCAGGACGGTGTCGCCGGACTTCAGCGCGTTCTCAATCCGGCGCTGCTTGCCCTCGAGGTTCACCGCTTCCCAGTTCACTTCACCGGCATACAGCACGGCGTTGCGGCCGCGGCCGATGTCAACGAACGCCGCTTCCATGGACGGCAGCACGTTCTGGACCTTGCCCAGGTACACGTTGCCAATCAGCGAGTCCTGCTGGGTCTTGGACACGAAGTGCTCGGCCAGGACGCCGTCCTCGAGGACGGCGATCTGGATCCTGTCGTCGCGCTGGCGGACGATCATTTGCCGGTCAACGGATTCGCGGCGGGCCAGGAACTCGGCCTCGGTGATCACCGTGCGGCGGCGGCCCGTGTCGCGGGACTCGCGGCGGCGCTGCTTCTTGGCCTCGAGGCGGGTGGAGCCCTTCACGCTGGTGACGCGGTTGTTGACGGGCGCTTCAGTGACGGCACGGGGCGCACGGACCCTCGTCACCGTGTTGGGCGGGTCATCATCCCCGCCGCCGGTGAGTTCAAGGTCCTGGTCTCCGCGGCGGCGGCGGCGACGGCGGCGGGACGTCACACCGTCCTCCAGCTGCGTGGCGTTGTCCTCGTCGGCGTCGTCCTCGGCGTCAACCTCGGCGCTGCCGCCCTCGCTGTCCTGGTCGGCAGCGTCGCCGATGCGGCTGCGGCCCCTGCGGCCCCTGCTGCGGCGCCGGCGGCGGCCGGAGGCATCGTCGCCGTCTTCGGCTTCTTCCTCTTCAGGCTCCTCGACGGCGGGCGCTGCGGGACGGACCACGGTGCTGAGGTCCGGTGCCTGGAAGAGCACGGACGTGGGCGATGCAGGTTCCAGGAAGAGGGAACCAAAGGGGCTGGCAGCCGCGGCGGGCGCAGACTCTCCCGTGTCCCCGGCCGGGGTTTCCTGTGCAGGCTCCTGAATGACGGAAGCCTCCGGGGCCGGCACCGCAGCGGGCTCCTGGGTCTGCCCGGCGGCGGCAACGGGTTCCTGCCCGGCGACCTGTCCCTGCACCGCAACGTCTTCCTGTGCAGCCTCTTCCGGCGCAGCAACCTGGGCGGCGGCTTCCGGAGCCACGGATTCTGCACCCGCGGCGTCCGCTGCCCCTGATTCCGCTGCAGTGGCGGCGGCCGGGGACGCAGCCTTTCGGGTGGCTACCCGACGGCGGCGAACGGGCCTGGTTTCGGCGTCTGCCGTGGCGGCAGTGGCAGGGACTGCGGCAGGGCTTTCACCCGTTGCGGCCGGTTCCGCTGCCATGGTGTCGGGGGCGGCAGCATCGGCGGGTGCCGCCGCTGCCGGTTCATCAGCGAAGGCGGGCAGGGGTTCGGCGGTGTCCGGCTTCCTGCGGGCACGTGTGCGGCGCACCGGCGCAGTGGGCGCTGCGACTTCCTCCACCGGCGAGTCGTCGCTTGCTTCGGGGACAGCGGGCTCCGGCACCGTGGCCACCGCATCCGTCACGGCGTCATCGGTCTTGGGAGCCGCTTTGCGGCGGGTGCGTACGGCCCTCTTGGGTGCAGCAGCCCCGGCAGCCGCTGCATCTTCGTTAACGGCCAGTTCCTGATCATTGTCCATATGTGGCAACACTCCTGCCCCTGACGTACCGCCACATCCGGCACCCATTGGGGCACATATTGTCAAAACCCGCAGGCGTTGACAGAAGTCAAGTGGATACTCCCAGGTTCGCACCGTCAGTGGGGTGCGGCAGCCCGTGGGAGCCGGCGGATGTTCTGAAAACCCGTTGTTCTGCGTGCCACAACCAGGTGCCGCCCAATGGAGTGGCGGGAGTGCCGGAAGAATCCGAAGCCTGCCCTGCCCATCATTGGCGGTCTTGGGAACATACCACCGGACCGGAGTCCGAATGTGGATCGGCTTCCAGCCACGTTCATTCTCTCACATCCGGGCCGGATCGCCGCGGAAGCAGGGGGCGGTGATCCCGTAGCTGTGTGGCGGCTCCAGCCTGCGGCGTTACAATCAGGCACAGGAGCACCGGACGAAAAGGACGCCACACCCATGCCCAGCATCTCCCCCGTCAGCGCCCATGAGCAGGAAAGGGCCACGGATCCGCAGACTACTGCTGCCGCAGGCGTTCCACCGATGGCCCGGAACCGGCCCTTCGGCTGGCTCCTGGTCATCACCGGAATCGTGGGCTGGCTGGCCTCCGGAACCCTGGTCCTGGAAAAGCTCGAGGTACTCAAGGACCCCAACCACACCACAGTGTGCGACGTAAACCCCTGGATCTCCTGTGGCCAGGTCATGCAGACGTGGCAGAGTTCCCTGTTCGGTTTCCCCAACATGTTCATCGGCATCGTGGCCTTCGCCATCACCATCACCGTTGGCATGGCCTTGCTGTCTGGCGCCACCTTCGCCCGGTGGTACTGGGTGGGGCTGCAGGTGGGTGTCACGCTCGGCTTCGCGTTCGTGGTCTGGCTGTGGTCGCAGGCGCTGTATTCCATCCACATCCTGTGCCCGTTCTGCATGATCGTCTGGGCCGCCATGATTCCGCTCTTCGTGTGGACCACCATCAGGAACATCACCGCCGGGGTGATTCCCATGCCCGCGGGAGCAGCCCGGGTCCTGGGTGATTCCGGCTGGATCATCACGGCGCTGCTGTACGTGGCCGTCGTCGCCACCATCTTCTTCGCGTTCATCCAGGTCTTTGCGGGAACCTCCGGCTTCTAGACCGCACCGCCAAATGACAGATAAGGCCAATGTTCGCGAAGAACATTGGCCTTATCTGTAATACCGGTGGGGTCAGCCCTGGAACCAGATCTTGATCTCGCGCTCGGCGGAGTCGGTCGAATCGGAGCCGTGCACCAGGTTCTGCTGAACCTTCAGGCCCCAGTCCCGGCCGAAGTCGCCGCGGATCGTGCCCGGGGCCGCCGTCGTGGGATCCGTGGTACCGGCCAGTGACCGGAAGCCCTCAATCACGCGGTGGCCTTCGAAGATGGCCGCCACCACGGGACCGCTGAGCATGAACTCCACCAGCGGCTCGTAGAACGGCTTGCCCACGTGCTCCTCGTAGTGCTGCTCCAGCAGCTCACGGGTGGCGTCAACCTTCTTCAGTTCAATAAGGCTGTAGCCTTTGGCTTCGATCCGGGCCAGGATGGCGCCGGTCAGGTTACGGGCGACGCCGTCGGGCTTGATCAGGACGAGGGTGCGCTCTGTAGTCACAACTGCTCCAATGCGTTGGTGGGGTTTCGGGATAAGTCTAAGGGGATGGGGTTACGGTGACTGCGGCTGGGCGGGACCAGCGGCACCATCCGGATGGGCGGCTTCCCATTCTGCCTGTTCGCGGGCGCGCTGCGCGGCCTCCCGGTCCAGCCGGATGCCGGTCCGGATTCCGTACCACCACGCCACCGCGAAGAGCGCCCCCACCAGGAACATAGCGGGCTCGAAGATGCCGGTGAGGACCAGGACCAGTTGCAGGATCCATCCCAGGCCCATCCCCCAGGGCCTGTTGAGGACTGCACAGGCGAAGATCATGACCACGCTGAGGGCAATCCCCACACCCAGGATCAGGGCCGGCGGGAACTCTCCGCGGCGCAGGCCAAAAACCACCAGGGTGGCAAAGAACATGACGAACGCTTCCAGGAGCAGCACGGTGGAGGCGAACATCACCTTGGTGGACCGGCGCTTTTTGGGCATGCCGGGGCGCCAGTCGCGCTGGGCTTTGGTCAGTCTGGCCACGGTCACGCCTCCGTTTTTCCGAGCAGGATCCGCGCCTCTGCCACCAGGGTGATGGAGCCGGTGACCAGGACGCCGCTGGGAAGGTCGTCATTGGCTTCGGCACGTTCCACGGCCCATTCGAGCGCATCATCCAGCTTTTCGGCGACGTGCACGTTGTCCTCACCGAATCCCAGGTCGATCGCCAGTTCGGCAAGCTCTGCAGCTGGAACCGCCCGCGGAGAGTTGGACTGGGTGAAGCAGTACTCCACCGCCATGTCCCCCAGCGATTCCCTGATTTCGCGCAGGATCTCCTCGGCGTCCTTCTCCTTGAGGACGCCAACCACCGGAACCAGCCTGGTGAAGGTGAATGCTTCCTGCAGTGCCGCGGCGGAGGCCTTGATGCCGTCGGGGTTATGGGCGGCGTCCACGATGATGGTGGGTGCGGTCCGGACCACCTCCAGGCGGCCGGGCGACGTTACGTCCGCGAAGCCTTCCTGCAGCACTTCGAGGTCGAGTTCCTTTTCACCGCCGAAGAACGCCTCCAAAGCGGCCACCGCCACGGCAGCGTTTTGCGCCTGGTGCGCGCCGTGCAGCGGCACCAGGAGGTCCGGATAGCGGCCGGCGATGCCCTGGATGCTCACCACCTGCCCGCCAACAGCCACCGTCCGCGACTCGACGCCGAACTCCACGCCCTCGAAGCGGAACGGAACGCCCACTTCCTTGGCCTTCTCCAGCAGCACCTGGGCTGCGTCGAGGGGCTGGGCAGCGCTGATGAGGTAGCCGCCGGGCTTGATGATGCCGGCCTTTTCGTGGGCGATGTCCTCGGTGGTGTCGCCCAGGAGGTCGGTGTGGTCAAGCGAGATCGGCGTGACTACCGATACCTGTCCGTCGCCAACGTTGGTGGCGTCGGTGATGCCGCCCAGGCCCACCTCGATGATGGCCACGTTGACGGGCTGGTCAGCGAAGATGGCGAAGCCCAGGATGGTGAGGCACTCGAAGTAGGTCAGGCGCGGCTGCCCCTCGGCTTCGAGCTCGGAATCCACGATCTGCAGGTAAGGCCTGATCTCGTCCCAGATCCTGACAAATGTCTCGTCGGATACCGGATGGCCGTCAATGCTGATCCGCTCGGTGACCTTGGACAGGTGCGGGCTGGTGTAGCGTCCGGTGCTCAGGCCGTGGGCGCGGAGGACCGATTCGATCATTCGGGACGTGGACGTCTTGCCGTTGGTTCCGGTCACGTGGATGATCGGGAACGCCTTGTTGGGCTCACCCAGCACGTCCATGGCGCGGAACAGCGGCGCCAGGCGGGGCTCCATCTTGTTTTCCGGCGCCCGTCCCAGCAGTTCGGCGTAGACGCTCTCCACGGAAAATTCGTCACTCATGTCCTAGGCCTCCACTTTTTCAACCGCGACTGCGGGTTCAGACACTGTGCCCGGTTCTGCCCTGAGGTCAACGGTGAGGGTCTCGCCCTTGACCAGTTCGGCGTTGGCCAGCAGCGCATCCACCACGTTCTGCGGCGCGGTGACCGTGGTGCGGATCCGGTCGCTGACGTTGAGCCCGGCGTCCTTGCGGGCCTGCTGGATGGCGCGGACCATGTCGCGGGCCAGCCCTTCGGCCTCAAGTTCGGGGGTGACTTCCGTGTTCAGGACGACGAACCCGCCACCGGGCAGCACGGCAACAGCTGCCGAAGCGCCCTCGGACTCGGCCACCACTGTCTCCAGCGTGTACTCCTGGGGTTCCAGCTGAAGGCCGCCGGAGGTTACCACGCCGTCGTCGTTCACGGACCAATCCCCTGACTTGGCGCCCTTGATGGCCACCTGGACGTTTTTGCCCAGGCGCGGACCGGCGGCGCGTGCGTTGACCACCAGCTTCTGCTGGATCCCGAACTCCTCGGGGGAGGCGGTGGCGGCGTCCAGCAGGCGGACGGAACGGAGGTTCAGTTCATCGGCGACGACGGCGGCGAACCCCTGCAGGGCGTCCGCGCCGGGTGCCACGACGGTCAGCTCCTCCAGCGGCAGCCGGACCCGCAGGTTGGCTGCCTTGCGGAGCGAGGAACCGGTGGAGCAGATCTGCTGGACCCGGTCCATGGCTTCCACCAGGGACGGGTTCGCGGGGAAGAGGTCTGCGTCCGGCCAGTCGGCAAGGTGCACGGACCGGCCGCCGGTCAGGCCGCGCCAGATTTCCTCGGACACCAGCGGCAGCAGCGATGCCGCCGCACGGGTGACGGTCTCCAGCGCGGTGAACAGCGCGTCGAAGGCATCCTGGTCCTCGTCGAAGAACCGCTGCCGGCTGCGGCGGACGTACCAGTTGGTGAGCATATCCAGGTAGCTGCGCAGGGAGTCGCAGGCGCCGGAAATGTCATACGTGTCCAGTTGCGCCGTCATGTTGCGGACCAGGTCGCCGGTGTTGGCCAGCAGGTACTGGTCAAGGGTGTCCCGGTAGCCCTCGTAGCGGAGCTTGGCGTCGTAGCCGGCGCCACCGTCCGCGGCGTTCGTGTACAGGGTGAAGAAGCTGTACACGTTCCAGAGCGGCAGGATGACCTGGCGCACGCCGTCGCGGATGCCCTGCTCGGTGACGATCAGGTTGCCGCCCCGGAGGATGGGGCTGGACATGAGGAACCACCGCATGGCGTCGGAGCCGTCGCGGTCCAGGACCTCGGAGACGTCCGGGTAGTTGCGCAGGCTCTTGGACATCTTCTGCCCGTCGGAGCCCAGCACGATGCCATGGCTGATGACGTTCCGGAATGCGGGCCGGTCAAACAGGGCGGTGGACAGGATGTGCAGCATGTAAAACCAGCCGCGGGTCTGGCCGATGTACTCCACGATGAAGTCCGCCGGGTTGTGCGTGTTGAACCAGGCCTCGTTTTCGAACGGGTAATGCACCTGGCCATAGGGCATGGAGCCGGAGTCGAACCAGACGTCCAGGACATCCTCCACGCGGCGCATGACGGACTGGCCCTCTTCGGGGGTGCGGGGGTCATCCGGGTTGGGCCTGGTGAGTTCGTCGATGAAGGGCCGGTGCAGGTCCACTTCGCCGTCTTTGTTCAGCGGCAGACGGCCAAAGTCCGCCTCGATTTCGGCCAGGGAGCCGTAAACGTCGGTGCGCGGGTATTCGGGATCCGTGGACTGCCATACCGGGATGGGGCTGCCCCAGAAACGGTTGCGGCTGATGGACCAGTCGCGGGCGTTTTCCAGCCATTTGCCGAACTGGCCGTCCTTGACGTTGCCGGGGATCCAGTTGATCTCCTGGTTCAGTTCGGACATCCGGTCCTTGAACTTGGTGACCTCCACGTACCAGGAGGACACCGCACGGTAGATCAGCGGGTTGCGGCAGCGCCAGCAGTGCGGGTAGCTGTGCTCGTAGCTGGCCTGCCGGACCAGCCGTCCCTGGGCGCGGAGCACCTGGGTGATGGGCTTGTTGGCCTCGAAGACCTGCAAACCCACGATGTCGTGGAGGTCGCCGTGCTTGAACAACGGCAGGAATTTGGCGCCTTCGTCCACGGAGAGCACCACCGGGATGCCTGCCTCCTCGCAGATTTTCTGGTCGTCTTCGCCGTAGGCCGGCGCCTGGTGCACGATGCCGGTGCCATCGGTGGTGGTGACGTAGTCGGCCACCACGAAGCGCCAGGCGTTCTCCATGCCGTATTTTTCGTTGTCGGCAAAGTCGTCCCAGAGCCGCTGGTATTCAAGCCCTTCCAGTTCGGCGCCGGTGTGGGTGGAGACCACCGCGGCTTCCGCGTCTTCGAAGCTCCCGTATCCGAGGTCCTTGGCATAGGCGCCCAGGAGGTCGGCTGCGAGCAGGAAACTGCCCGTGACCGGGGCGTCCGCAGAGGCGGCCTTGATGCCGTTGGGGCCGGCGGGCAGCACGGCATAGGTGATGGAAGGCCCGACGGCGAGCGCGGCGTTGGTGGGCAACGTCCAGGGGGTGGTGGTCCAGGCGAGCGCCTGCACGCCGGCAAGCTGCCTGGACAGTTCCGAGTCCCCGGCAAGGATGGGGAACGTGACGGTGACGGTCTGGTCCTGGCGGTTCTTGTAGACGTCGTCGTCCATGCGCAGCTCATGGTTGGACAGCGGGGTCTCGTCCTTCCAGCAGTACGGAAGCACCCGGTAGCCGTTGTACGTCAGGCCCTTGTCATGCAGCTGCTTGAATGCCCAGAGGACCGACTCCATGTACTCGACGTTGAGAGTCTTGTAGTCGTTGTCGAAGTCCACCCAGCGGGCCTGCCGGGTGACGTAGCTGCGCCACTCATCGGCGTACTTCATCACCGAGGCGCGGCAGGCGTCATTGAACTTGTCGATGCCCATGGCCTCGATCTGGGTCTTGTCCGTCATGCCCAGCTGCTTCATGGCCTCCAGTTCGGCAGGCAGGCCGTGGGTGTCCCAGCCGAAGCGGCGTTCCACCCGCTTGCCGCGCTGCGTCTGGTAGCGGCCCACCAGGTCCTTGGCGTAGCCGGTGAGCAGGTGGCCGTAGTGCGGCAGGCCGTTGGCGAAGGGAGGTCCGTCGTAAAAGACGAATTCGTTGCTGCCGGGCTCCCCGCCGGGGACGTCGGCACTGCGCTGGTCGATGCTGGCCTGGAAGGTGCCGTCCTGGTCCCAGTACTTCAGGATGCGCTCTTCGATCTCCGGAAACTTCACGGAGGCGGAAACACCGGCGCTGCTGCCGTTCGAAGAGGTGCTGGAGGCTGAGGCCTTGGGGTAAAACGTCATTTTCGACATCCTGGGTTGAGCGTGGGTGAACTCCCGGCAGGGCCGGACGTTCCGTTCAGGATGCGAGGACGGCTGCCGTGCCGTCCGAAGACTGCACTTTGACCGCGGTACCACCTCACTTACCGGCGCTGCGGGTTCCCTGGGGAACGGCCGCTGGCCCCGGCCTCTCATTACTGCTGTGACGGGCTTACCCGTCCGGTTCTACTGGCGCCCACCGCCCTGCATGGCGCGGCCGCGCGTTCTTCCGGAAGCTCACCGGTGATTGCCGGGTCATAGCCACTCCAGAGTCTACTATCGCCGCAGCGTCCAGTGCCATTCCTGAGATGCTGGGCGTCCCCAGCGATCCGGGCTGATCCGGGGCTGACGCCGCGAGGCCGCATTGCCTAGACTCGCGTCATGACAGCTTCCGGACGTCGCCGCGGCCGACGGCGTGCGGCGACAGTGTGCAGGTGGCTGTTCATTCCTGTTGCCCTGCCGGTGGCGGCGGTGTCAACGGTCCGGGCGGTCCCTGCCGACTGGCCTGTGCTGGGGGTCCAGCTGGTCGCCTTCACGCCGTGGCTCGCGGTGCCCGCCGCCGCTGCCCTGCTCCTGGCCTTCGCGGGGCGGAGCCACTGGCAGCAGGCCCTGGCCGCAGTCCTGGCGGGCTGCCAGGCATTCTGGCTTTTCCCGTTGGACATCCGCGAACCTGCGGCCGAGGCCACCGGCACGTCCGCCTCCCTGGTTGCCATGAGCATCAATGCGGAGCTGGGCGGCGCGGACGCAGGCGACATCGTGGCGCTGGTCCGTGAACTGCAGGTGGACCTGCTGGCGGTTGAGGAGTACACGCCTGGCCTGGCGCGAAAACTCACGGCGGCGGGACTGGACGGACTGCTCCCCCACCGTGTTGCCCATGCCAGGGAGCGGGCCGGCGGCTCCGCCATCTACTCCTCATACAAGCTGACAGCCAGCGGCGTACTCCCTGATACCCGGTTCGCCATGCCGGTGGCGCGCCTTGATCTCGGCGACGGCGGCGGCAGCAGCCTGCGGGTGGTGGCCGTCCATGCCCTGGCCCCGGTGGAGGACGGCCTCGATCAATGGCGCAGCGACCTGGCCGCAGTGGCCAGGGCTGACAACGGTTCCGGTCCCCTCTTGCTGGCGGGCGACTTCAACGCCACCTATGACCATCGGGAATTCCGCGGGATGTTGTCCGGACAGGGCGGCAAACGTCCCCTGGTGGACGTGGCGGCTGCCGCGGGCCGCAGGCTGGTGCCTACCTGGCCGATGCGCGGCTACCGGCTGCCGGGCATAGCGCTGGACCACTTGGTCACCAGCCCGGACCTCAGCGCTTCCGGCTACTCCGTCCACCGGATTGGCGGGACAGACCATGCCGCAGTGGCGGCCACGCTGAACGTCCGGGTCCCCTAGCACGTCCTTGGCGGCTCAGCCTTTCCGGATCAGCTTGTGATTGGCGGCCTGCGCCACCGGCCGGATGACGATCTGGTCCAGGTTGACGTGGTGCGGAACCGTGACGGCGTAGCGGACCACGTCGGCAACGTCCTCTGCGGTCAGCGGCTTCTCAACGCCCTGGTAGACCTTGTCCGCCGCCTGCGCATCCCCCAGGCGGTTCAGGGCGAATTCCTCCGTCTGCACCAGGCCCGGCGCCACCTCGATGACGCGGACGTTGTTCTCCACCTCTTCAAGCCGGAGCGCGTTGGTCATGGCGTGCTGGGCGAACTTCGCGGCGTTGTAGCCGCCGCCACCTTCGTATGCGTCCAGCCCGGCGGTGGAGGTGAGGTTCAGCACCGTTCCTTCGCCGGCGGCCCGCAGCATGGGCAGGAAGGCGCGGGTGAGCTTCATGGTGCCCAGGACGTTGACCTGGTACATCCATTCCCAATCGGCGGTACTGGCGTTACCAATCCTGTCGGCGCCGCGGGCACCGCCGGCGATGTTGATGAGCGTATCGATGCCGCCGGCGCCGGTGACCTGCGCCAAAAGCCGGGACACGTCGTCGTCCTCTGAAATGTCAGCAGGAAGCGCGACGGCGCCCGTTTCGCTTTCGAGGGACGCGAGGCGTTCGGCGCGGCGGGCCACGGCGAAGACCGTCCACCCGTCGGCGCGCAGCGCACGTACTGCCGCTTCACCGATCCCGCTGCTCGCGCCGGTCACGAGTGCTGCCTTTTTCTGCAAGTCCTTCGTCATGGCACCACCCTAACGGGATCAGCCGGCACGGCGTCCCTGGAGGTAATCAAGCAGGACAAGCGCGTGGTTCGCGCCGGTGTTGCGGGCAGCGTAGAGCAGGGTGACCCTGGGGTGTCCGGCGGCCAGTTCCAGCAGCGTCTCCACCGCGGGATTTGAATCCAGTTCCTGCCGGTAGCGTTCGCTGAATTCGGCGAACCGTTCGGGGCGGTGGTTGAAGTCCTTGCGCAGCCCGGCGGACGGGGCAACGTCCTTGAGCCAGAGGTCGATGGCCGCATCCTGCCTGGGCATCCCCCGCGGCCAGAGCCGGTCCACCAGCACCCGGCAGCCGTCGTCGTCCGCCGGTGGATCGTAGATGCGCTTGATGCCAAAAGGGCCGTGACGTTGGACCATACGCCGCATGCTACCCGCCTTCGCATCCGGCCGGGCAGGACGGGTTGGGTGGGATGGAAGCAGGCATGAAAGAATTGCCCAATGGCTGAAGACACGCAGGGTACAGACACGCCCACCATCGCCCCCATCAACGTTCCGGACAAGCCGGCCCTCGAAGGCCTCGAAACGGCGCTCACCCAGCGCTGGCTGGCCGAGGGAACCTACAAGTTCAACCCCGACACCACGCGGGAGCAGGTCTATTCGATCGACACTCCCCCGCCCACCGCCTCGGGATCCCTGCATGTGGGCCACATGTTCTCCTTCACCCAGACTGACGTCCAGGCGCGCTACATGCGCATGACCGGCAAAAACGTCTTCTACCCCATGGGCTGGGATGACAACGGCCTTCCCACCGAACGCCGCGTCCAGAACTACTACGGCGTCCGCTGCGATCCCGCCATTCCCTACAACACCGACTACCAGCCGCCCGCGCAGCCGGCCAAGAACCAGCGCGATTTCGACGTCGTGTCACGGCAGAACTTCATCGAGCTGTGCGAGGAACTCGCTGTTGAGGACGAGAAGGTCTTCGAAAACCTGTTCCAGACCCTGGGACTCTCCGTCGACTGGGACCTGACCTACCGCACCATCGACGACACCTCCCGGGCTGTGTCCCAGCGCGCCTTCCTGGCCAACCTGGCCGCCGGCGACGCCTACATGGCCGAAGCGCCCACGCTGTGGGACGTCACGTTCCGCACGGCGGTGGCCCAGGCTGAGCTTGAGGACCGCGAGGTTCCCGGCGCCTACTACCGGTACCCCTTCTTCACGCAGGACGGGGACAAGGTCTTCATCGAGACCACCCGCCCCGAACTGCTGGCTGCCTGCGCCGCACTGGTGGCAAACCCCGACGACGAGCGGTACCAGCCGTTGTTCGGCAAGACCGTGAAGTCCCCGCTGTTCGACGTTGAACTTGAGGTCAAGGCCCACCCGCTGGCCAAGGCGGACAAGGGCTCCGGCATCGCCATGGTCTGCACCTTCGGCGACCTGACGGACGTCACCTGGTGGCGTGAACTCCAGCTTCCCACCCGCGCCATCATGGGCCGGGATGGCCGCATCATTGCCGAGACCCCCGAGTGGATCACCAGCGAGGCGGGCAAGGAAGCGTACGCCGCGATCGCCGGCAAGACCGCCTTCTCCGCCAAAGAAGCCGTGGTGGAACTGCTCAAGGAAGCCGACCTGCTGGACGGGGAGCCCAAGAAGATCACCCACCCGGTGAACTTCTTCGAGAAGGGCGACAAGCCCCTGGAAGTGGTCACCTCCCGCCAGTGGTACATCCGCAACGGCGGCCGCGACGAGGACCGCCGCGAACGCCTGATCGGCCGGGGCAAGGAAATCGACTTCCACCCGTCCTTCATGCGCTCCCGCTACGAGAACTGGATTGCCGGCCTGAACGGCGACTGGCTGGTCTCCCGCCAGCGGTTCTTCGGCGTGCCCATCCCCGTCTGGTACCCGCTCGACGCACAGGGCAACCCGGACTACGACAATCCCATCCTGCCCTCGGACGCGATGCTTCCCGTGGACCCGGCTGCGGACGCCGCCCCCGGCTTCGAGGAGGCACAGCGCGACCAGCCCAACGGCTTCACGGGCGACGCCGATGTCCTGGACACGTGGGCCACGTCCTCGCTGACCCCGCAGATCGTGGGCGGCTGGAGCCGTGACGAGGACCTGTTCGCCAAGGTCTACCCGTTCGACCTCCGCCCCCAGGGCCACGACATCATCCGGACCTGGCTCTTCTCCTCGGTGGTGCGCGCCGATGCCCTGCAGGACTGCGCACCGTGGAAGCACGCGGCCATCTCCGGCTGGATCCTGGACCCGGACCGCAAAAAGATGTCCAAGTCCAAGGGCAACGTGGTGGTCCCCACCGATGTGCTCAACGAGTATGGCTCGGACGCGGTCCGCTACTGGGCTGCCTCGGCACGGCTTGGCGCCGACACCGCCTACGAGATCGCGCAGATGAAGATCGGCCGCCGCCTGGCCATCAAGCTGCTCAATGCTTCCAAGTTCGTGCTGAACCTGGGCGCCACCGAGAACTCGGTGCTCAGCGGTGACCTCTCCGCCTTGACCAATCCCTTGGACCGGGCGCTGCTGGCCCAGCTGGCCGACGTCGTGGCCCAATCCACCAAGGCGTTCGACAACTACGACTACGCCCGCGCCCTGCAGCTCACCGAGACGTTCTTCTGGCAGTTCACGGACGACTACGTGGAGCTGATCAAGGACCGGGCCTACGGAGCGGCCGGCGAAGCCGAACAGGCATCCGTGCTGGCTGCCCTGGCCACCACCCTGGACACCCTGCTGCGGCTCTTCGCGCCGTTCCTGCCCTTCGCCACCGAAGAGGTCTGGAGCTGGTGGCGCAACGGGTCGGTGCACCGGGCCGCCTGGCCGGCTGCGCTGGAGATCCCCGGCGGGGACACCACCATGCTGGCCACCGTGGGCGTGGCCCTCAGCGGTGTCCGCAAGGCCAAGTCCGAGGCGAAGGTCAAACAGCGCACGGAGGTCCTGTCTGCAACCATCACCGCCCCGGAGGCCCTGGCTGCGCAGCTGCAGGCGGGACTGGCTGATTTGAAGGCAGCGTCCAACGCTCGGGAGATCACGTTGGTGGTGGGTGACGGCGACCTCGCAGTGACCGACGTGGACCTCGCTCCCAGCGACGAACCTGCCAAGGCCTGACGGCCGTCCGGATCCAGCCAAGGCCCATTTCCGGGCAAAGGGGAAGCCCCATCAGCGTTTTGCCGTTGGTGGGGCTTCGACTTTCGGCCATCTTGTGACGTTATCTCGATGGTCTGGCAAGATCCTCTGAACTCCAGGTCTTGCTACACCGTCACTGGTAGCTTGCATTCAACTTTGCCGATGGCTGCGTCAAATTACATATCACTGGATCTTTGGTTCCTGCGTCCCGCTTCTTTCGAAGTGGGTAAGGACCATTGTTCTCCTGCCCCATGGCATGCACAAGGGCCCCGGAAGAACTACACTCTGGTAGTTCTTCCGGGGCCCTTCGCGGGTCACCCGCCGGCTGGCGGGTGGGCGCTCAGTCGAATTCAGGGCTCTCCGTGCGGCTGCGCTTCAGCTCGAAGAAATGCGGGTAGGCGGCGATGGTGGTGGTGGCGTCCCAGATCCTGCCGGCTTCCTCACCACGGGGAATCCGGGTCAGCACCGGACCGAAGAACGCGGTCCCGTTGAACGCGACCACCGGCGTTCCCACATCCTGGCCCACCAGCGAGATGCCTTCCTCGTGGCTGGCCCGTAGCTGCCCGTCATATGCATCGGTGGTGGCGGCGTCGGCCAGGGAGGCGGGCAGGCCACACTCAGCCAGGGCCTTGGTGATGACCTGTGCCCGGTCCTTTTCGCCCTGGTTGTGGATCAGCGTGCCCATGGCGTCGTAAAGCGGCTTGATGACCTGCGGGCCATGCTCTTCCCGGGCGGCGATGATCACGCGGACCATGCCCCAGGCGTTGTCCATGGACTCCCGGTAGGCGGGGTCCAGGTCGCGGCCCTCGTTCAGGACGGCGAGGCTCATAACATGCCACTCTGTCTCGATGTCCCGGACGGCTTCCACCTCGCCGATCCAGCGGGAGGTGACCCAGGCAAACGGGCAGAGAGGGTCGAACCAGAAGTCGGCTTTGCTCTTTACAGGTGCAGTCACGAAGGTCCTCTCGGTCAGGCAGACTTACGGCGCTTGGCCACGTGCGGAATCATGGTGGGTTCGGCGCCCCGCAGGACCACGTCCTCAGTGATCACCACGCTGGCCACGTCCTCGCGGCTGGGGAGATCGAACATTACGGGAAGCAGGACTTCCTCCAGGATGGCGCGGAGGCCTCGGGCGCCGGTGCCGCGCTCCAGGGCCTGGTCGGCGATGGCTTCCAGGGCGGTGTCGTCGAACACCAGCTCCACGCCGTCGATCTGGAACATCTTCTGGTACTGCTTCACCAGCGCGTTCCGGGGCGTGGAGAGGATCTGGATCAGGGCGTCCCGGTCCAGGTTGGACACCGTGGTGATCACCGGAAGGCGGCCGATGAATTCCGGGATCAGACCGAACTTCAGCAAATCCTCCGGCATGACTTCGCCGTAGGAGTCAATCTTCTTGCTGGCCTCGTTCAGCGGCGCGCCGAAGCCGATGCCCTTGCGGCCGGAGCGGGAGCCGATGATCTCTTCGAGGCCTGCGAAAGCCCCGGCCACGATGAACAGGACATTCGTGGTGTCGATCTGGATGAATTCCTGGTGCGGGTGCTTCCGTCCGCCCTGGGGCGGGACGGAGGCGACGGTGCCCTCCAGGATCTTCAGGAGGGCCTGCTGCACACCCTCGCCGGACACGTCACGGGTGATGGAGGGGTTCTCGCTCTTGCGGGAGATCTTGTCGATCTCATCGATGTAGATGATGCCCTGTTCGGCCTTCTTGACGTCATAGTCAGCGGCCTGGATGAGTTTGAGGAGGATGTTCTCAACGTCCTCGCCCACATAGCCGGCCTCGGTCAGGGCAGTGGCGTCCGCGACGGCGAACGGCACGTTCAAGCGCCGGGCAAGCGTCTGGGCCAGGTAGGTCTTGCCGCAGCCGGTGGGGCCGATAAGGAGGATGTTCGACTTGGCGATTTCGACGTCGTCGTGGTGCGCGCTGTCCCCCAGGCTCCCGGACTTGGGCGCGTGGCCCGCCTGGATGCGCTTGTAGTGGTTGTAGACGGCGACGGCGAGGGAACGCTTTGCGGGCTCCTGGCCGATGACGTATTCCTGCAGGAAGTCGAAGATCTCGCGCGGCTTGGGCAGTTCGAAGCTGCCGAGGTCTGCGACCTCCGCGAGCTCCTCTTCGATGATTTCGTTGCACAACTCGATGCATTCATCACAGATGTAGACACCGGGCCCGGCAATGAGCTTGCGCACCTGCTTCTGGCTCTTTCCACAGAAAGAGCACTTCAGCAGATCCGTGCTCTCGCCAATCCGAGCCATATGTGAACCCCTTAGTATCCTGCTGCCAGGCAGCCCTGCACCGTTGCTGAAATCGTTGGCCGGCCCCCAAGGGGCCGGTTTGTTGACAACATCCACTCTAGGTCACATTCGCCCTCAAGGGTGGAAAGAAAAGGCCGGTGCGGCCAAATGAACTGGCCGCACCGGCTTCGCGTACTGCTACCTCGTGATTGCCTGGGGCTTGATCTTGCGTGAATCAAGCACCTGGTCGATCAGGCCGTAAGCCTGTGCCTCTTCGGCGGTGAGGATCTTGTCGCGCTCGATGTCGTTGTTGACCTGTTCCGACGTGCGGCCGGAGTGGTGGGCCAGCGTGTCTTCGAGCCAGGACCGCATGCGCATGACCTCGGCCGCCTGGATCTCCAGGTCGGAGGCCTGGCCGCCCTGGCCGCCGGACAGGGCCGGCTGGTGGATCAGGACGCGGGCGTTGGGCAGTGCCAGGCGCTTGCCCGGGGTACCGGCGGCCAGCAGGACGGCAGCGGCGCTGGCGGCCTGGCCCAGGCAGACGGTCTGGATTTCGGGGCGGATGTACTGCATGGTGTCGTAGATCGCCGTCATGGCCGTGAACGACCCGCCCGGGGAGTTGATGTAGAGGGTGATGTCGCGGTCCGGGTCGGTGGACTCAAGGACCAGCAGCTGGGCCATGATGTCATCGGCGGAGGCGTCGTCGACCTGCACCCCCAGGAAGATGATGCGGTCCTCGAACAGCTTGGTGTACGGGTCCTGGCGCTTGAAGCCGTAGGGCGTGCGCTCCTCGAACTGCGGCAGGACGTAGCGGCTGGACGGAAGATTGCCGGCGGACCACCCGAAGTTGTAGTTCATTGTCTTTGCTCCTGATCGAAGTGTTCTGGTTGCCGGTTAGTTCTGGGAGGCTGAGTCGCCGGAGGACCCGTTGGACGTTCCGCCGCCGCCGGACACCGAACCCGCGTGCGCGGCGATCTTGTCGAAGAAGCCGTATTCGAGGGCCTCGGTGGCGGTGAACCACTTGTCGCGGTCGTTGTCCTTAAGGATGGTCTCAACGGTCTGGCCGGTCTGGTCCGCCGTCAGTTCCGCCATGACCTTCTTCATGTGCAGGATGAGCTCGGCCTGGATCTTGATGTCCGAGGCCGTGCCGCCGATGCCGCCGGAGGGCTGGTGCATCAGGACGCGGGCGTTGGGCGTGGCGTACCGCTTGCCCTTGGTGCCCGAGGAGAGCAGGAACTGGCCCATGGACGCGGCCAGGCCGGTGGCGACGGTCACGACGTCATTGGGAATGAACTGCATGGTGTCGTAGATGGCCATGCCTGCGGTGACGGAGC
This sequence comes from Arthrobacter sp. SLBN-122, assembly GCF_006715165.1. Lineage (NCBI taxonomy): Bacteria > Bacillati > Actinomycetota > Actinomycetes > Micrococcales > Micrococcaceae > Arthrobacter > Arthrobacter sp. SLBN-122. The sequence goes on from NZ_VFMS01000001.1 coordinate 4,443,467, forward strand.
CGCCCGGCGAGTTGATGTAGAGGTAGATGTCCTTTTCCGGGTTCTCGGCCGAAAGCAGGAGCAGCTGCGAGCAGATTGCGTTGGCGTTGTCGTCACGCACCTCCGAGCCCAGCCAGATGATCCGCTCCTTGAGAAGGCGGTTGTAAATGTAGTTGTCCTGGGCTGCAGGATCGACGGTCGCCATCCGGGGGGCCTCTGAGTGCTGTGACATGTTTACTTACCTCTCACTGGTGACGGTGACATCACTGAAAATCACTACTTGGACACTAACCGGTTTCCCCGGCGTTTTGTTCGTGCACCGACGGCTGTTCGCTGACGGCGCACGATGGCCGAATCACCGCCGTGCCGTTTCCGGTCCAACGCGAACGGCCCCCGGATCGGAAGGATCCAGGGGCCGCTGCTGCGGGTGGTTAGGGACTAGGCCTTGGCCTCTGCGGTGGCGTCCTCAGCCTCGACAACCGCAGCCTCGGGGGCTTCGGCTGCGTCAGCGTCGGCTGCCTCTGCAGCGGGGGCTTCCTCGCCGCCGGGGCGGACGAAGTCGCTGAGGTCAACGGTGTTGCCCTCGGTGTCAGTCACCGTGGCCTGGCCCAGGACGACAGCCAGTGCCTTGCGGCGGCGGACCTCGGAGACCATCATGGGGACCTGGCCGCTCTGGTCGATGATCTGGGCGAACTGGTTGGGGTCCATGCCGTACTGGCTGGCGGTGGTGACGATGTAGTCGATCAGCTCGTTCTGGCTGACGTTGACTTCTTCCTTTTCGGCGATGGCGTCAAGGATGATCTCGTTCTGGAAGGCGCGGGCCGTGTTGGCGCGGACTTCTTCGCGGTGTTCCTCGGTGTCGTGCTCGCCGTCTCCGTGGCCGTTGCCCTCCTGGAAGTGGGCTTCGAGCTGCTCTTCGACCACCGAGTCCGGAACGGGAACCTCAACCATTTCAACCAGCTTGTCCAGGACCTTGTCGCGGGCCTCAACGCCCTGCTCCACGATCTTGGAGTCGGCGGCCTGCTTGGCCAGGTCCTCGCGGAGTTCGGCGAGGGTGTCGAATTCGGAGGCGAGCTGGGCGAAGTCATCATCCGCCTCGGGCAGTTCGCGTTCCTTGACGGCCTTCACCACAACCTTGACCTGGGCGGCTTCGCCGGCGTGGTCGCCGCCAACCAGGGTGGTGTCGAAGATGGCGTCCTCGTCGGCGCTGAGGCCGGTCACGGCCTCGTCCATGCCTTCAAGCATGGTGCCGGCGCCAACCTGGTAGGACAGGCCGGCAGCGGAGTCCACTTCCTCGCCGTCGATCGTGGCGGTGATGTCGATGGTGAGGAAGTCACCGTCGGCGGCGGGACGGTCCACGGACTTCAGCGTGCCGAAGCGGCCGCGCAGTTCGTCCAAGGCCTTGTCCACGTCGGCTTCGGAGGATTCCGCAGCCGCAACCTGGACCTCGATGCCGGAGTAGTCCGGGAGTTCGATCTCGGGACGGACGTCAACCTCGGCGGCGAACTTCAGGCCGCCGTCGGTAGCGGAGGGATCGGGAACCTCGGTGATCTCCACCTCGGGACGGCTCAGGGGACGGATGCCGGATTCCTGCACGGCAGCCTGGTACCAGCCGTTGAGGCCGTCATTGATGGCCGTCTCCAGGACGTAGCCGCGGCCGACCCGCTGGTCGATAAGCTTGGCAGGAACCTTGCCCTTGCGGAACCCGGGAACCTGGATCTGCGACGCAACAGTCTTGTAGGCCGAGTCGATGCTGGGCTTCAGTTCCTCAAAGGGGACCTCAACATTGAGCTTGACCCGCGTGGGGGTGAGGTTCTCGACAGCGCTCTTCACGGTCTAAGTACTCCTGGGTTGTGGGATTGGTTTCTGCTAACGCAATGGATGTCCAGGCCCACCGGACCTGGTCACGCAGAGTCGGGGTGACAGGATTTGAACCTGCGACTTCCTGCTCCCAAAGCAGGTGCTCTAGCCAAGCTGAGCTACACCCCGTAAGTGCACAGGCAAGTCTACGGTGATACGCGTCGCGAATGCACATTTGACACGTAGGCCATGGATTAGGTTTAGTTGTATCCGGCTTGAACAGCCAGCCCGGAGTTTCCGCGAAAACGGATCTTCCTTCGGGGACGTAGCTTAATGGTAAAGCCTCAGTCTTCCAAACTGATTACGCGGGTTCGATTCCCGTCGTCCCCTCCATAGACACGAAAAGGCCCCTCCACGGAGGGGCCTTTCGTGTTTAAGCCGGAGCCGGCAAGAACCGTCGTGGGGCGCTTTGGCGGCGTCACGGCAACAAAGTACGACGGCGGGCGGCGTGTCCGTGGGTTATAGGACAAAGCGTGTGTAAATCCCGGGCGCGTCACGAGCGTCCTGCCCAGCCTTTGCGGTGCGAGAGCCCTTCGTCGGCGCTAAGGCCGGTGCTGTAAAGCTCGGGGCCAGGGTCCTGTTCCTTCTGGGCCTTGGACTTTGTTTTGGGTGGGGTGTGATGGTGGGTTTCGATGAGTTTTGCCGGTTGCAGGGACTGTTCGCTGTGCAGGTAGAGGTACCACTCGATCGCTCGTTTGCGGTGGTCTTCGCTCATGCCCCGATGTGCCCGCAGCAGTAACCGGAGTTGGGCGTTGGTGCCGCCTTCAATTCGGTTGGTGGTCGAGGCGATCTGGAGGCCTGCGAACTCGGTGCGCAGGTAGGTGAACAGTGTTCCGGCCTGACTGAGTCGTTCCAGGAGCCGGTAGGCCTTACGGAGCCTGTCGTGGGTGTACCACCAGGTCTGGTTGGCCCTGACCCAGCCCGGCACGACGGCGCTGCCGTTTCTGTAGGTCCGGGCTTTAACCAGGTGCCCGTAGGTCTGGTGCCAGTCGTTCAGCCCACCCAGCCATGCCGCCGCTTCGGCCGCGGTGGTGATCCTCGTCAGCGCCCGCCCGAGCCGCAGCAATGCCTTGCCCGCGTCAGTCCTGGGCCTGCCAGTCAGATGGGTGCGGACGTTGCGCTGGACGTGGACCAGGCAGCGCTGTACCGCGGTCTCACTCCAGCACTCGGACAGGGCCGCCGCGATGCCGGAGCCGCCATCGGTGATCACGACGATAGGGGCGGGAAACCGGGCGAGCAGGGCAGTCCACGCCGCCTTCTTCTCGGTGTCGCACCACTGCCAGCCAAGCACGTGATCCCCGGCCACAGCGATCAAACAACACCACGAGCCCACATAGATGCCATCAACCTGAATCTGGTCATGGATCTCGCCCGTGATCGGGATCTGCGGGGCTATGGTCCAGCACCATGAGGTGCGGCGCCGGAAGGACCGGGCCGTCCCTAACGACGTTGACGCTGACTGGCTCGAGGTGCCCAGCAGCCAGCCCAGGAACGCCTCCAGTTCCGCCCGCCGGCTCACATCGGGACGTTCACCTGAACGGCTCGCCCCGCACTCCAGACACCGATACCGCTGCTTACCGGCAGCCGTTTTCCCGTTCCGAACCAGCGCACGACCACAAATCAAACACTCCAGAGATATGCAAGCACCCCAGCCACCCTAAGCTTCAAAAGCTTAGCTACCACTGATTTCCCCCGCCGCCACTGGGAAGCAAGCCCCTCCCATACACACGTTTTGTCCTATAACCCGTGTCCGTGTCGAAGTGCCCCGTTTCTGCGTGTCTGGAGCGGAACGGCTAGTCCTGCGGCTGTTGGCAGTAGGGGCACCAGTAGAGGTTCCGTCCGGCCAGGTCGGCGATGAGCACGACGGTGCGGCACACCCTGCAGGGCAGGCCGTGCCGTTTGTAGACGAAGTGGGCATCATCCCCGCCGGGGAAGTGGGCGCTTTTGGGCGGGACGGGCGCACCGGCTGCGGCAGCCTTGGCCGCGGTGGTGCCATCGAGGGTCCAGTATTTCGGCGGCGTGGTGATGATGCGGCCGTCCGCCACGCCGTCGCCCATGACGGCAACAATGTCACGCCAAAGCTTCCGGGCGTCGCTGTCCGGGAGTGACGTTCCGGGCAGCCAGGGGTCCAGCCGACGGCGGAACAGGACTTCCGCGCGGTAGACGTTCCCGACGCCGGCAATCACCTTCTGGTCCATCAGCAGGGCGGCCAGCGGCGCCTTCCGCGCCTGGACGTTGGCAGCAAAACGGCCTGCGTCGCCGCGGAGGTTCCGCAGGGGATCAGGTCCCAGCCGCGCTAGTACGGCGCGGGCTTCTGCTGCGGTGATGGTTTCGCAGGTGGTGGCCCCCCGAAGATCGGCCCAGCCGTGGCTCCCGGCGAGCCGGACCCGCACCGCCCCGACGGGCGCCGGCGGGCCCGCGTATGGCGCGCCGCCGCCGTCGTCCCCGTCAGCGAAGGCCTCCTGCTCGCCGACGCGCCGCGGCGCACCAATGCTGGAGGCTCCGGTGAAGGTGCTGTCACCGCCGAAGCTCCAGGCACCGTACAGGCCCAGGTGGACGTGCAGCACCAACGCGTTGTCGAAATGCAGGAACAGGTGCTTTCCGTGCGCCTCGGCCGCGAGCAGGCTATGCCCATCCAGCAGCGCCGCTCCCCCGCTGAACCTGCCCTGGGGGCTGGAAACGGCGAGCGTGTCACCCGCGAAGACGTCGCCGAACTGGCGGGCGAGCCTGCGGACGGAATGGCCCTCAGGCACTACTCGATGACCTCGCCGGTTGCCTCGTAGGCCGCAATCTTGCCGATCCTGCGCACATGGCGTTCGTCATTGCTGAACGGCTCGGACAGGAACGCCTCGATCAGTTCCGTGGCCTCCTCCACCGTGTGCTGGCGTCCGCCGACAGCCACCACGTTGGCGTCGTTGTGCTCCCGGGCCAGGGTGGCGGTGGAAAGGTTCCACGCGAGGGCCGCGCGGACGCCCTTGACCTTGTTGGCGGCGATCTGCTCACCGTTGCCCGAACCGCCCAGTACGATGCCGAGGGCGTGGACGCCTGCCTGCTGGTCTGCAACCACGGCCAGCGCAGCGTTGATGCAGAAGGAAGGGTAGTCGTCCTGGGCGTCGTAGACCTTGGGCCCGTGGTCCACCACCTCGTATCCCCTGCCGGTCAGGTGGGACACCAGGTGGGCGCTGAGCTCCATGCCTGCATGGTCGGTGGCGATGTGGACCCGCGGGAAGGCAGGGGAAGAAGTCACGTGCAAAGTCCGTTCGGTTGTGGGAGCTGGCGGCCCGCCGTATGGAGGCCGGAACAACACCGATAAGGATACTAGGAGCGGCCCTGATCAGGACTCCGGACGCCCTTCGGCGGGTGGAGCGCTTCCGCCGCCGCGGGCCCTGGCGGCTACCCGGGTGAGGACTTCGGCCAGCCGCGCGGCGGAGTCCTGGCTGCCTCCGCTGACGGCCAGGCGCTGGCCGTCCGTCTTGCTCACGACGACGGCGGGGCCGCTGCTGACCAGCATGGCGGCGGTCCCGCGGTGGTGCCGGTAGCCCCATCCGCCATAGTCCGCGGCCCGCACTTCCGCGGCGCTGGCATCCGAAATGGCACCGGCGGGCACATCCATGACGGGGACTACCCCGGCCAGCAGGACCTTCAGCCCGCGCCGGTCCGCCCGGATGCGGGCGAAGAGGAACGCCGCCCCGACGAGGGCCAGAACCACCAGCAGGAGTCCCAGCCACGGCACCGCCAGGGCGATGAGGGCCGCCGGGAACAGGGAGGCGATGGCGATCATGACAAAGACCGAACTCCTGGCGTGGACCCAGAGCCGGATGCTGTCCCGGGCAAGGTCGGGGTCCAGTTCCCTGGTGATGGCGGCCTGCAGCGCGCGGTCGTCGTCCGGCGACCATTGCCGGTCGGCCTTGTAGACCATGGCCATGGCGACGCCCAGCGACACGGCCGCGCCGCTGCCGAGCGCGAGGACTGTCATGTCCACATGCGACTGCCGGGCATCGGCCAGCCCGGTCTGGCCGATGAGGCCGGCGGCAAGGGCAGAGGTAATGAACAGGCTGAGGAACAGCCCCGCCCCCATCATGATCCTGCGCATCATCACCGGCCTGCCCAGCGGCACGGCCTGGAGGAGTACCAGCCAGCCTGCTACCACAATGATTACGGCGCCCACCCCTACATAGGCGCCGAAAGGCGCGAAGTTGGCACCGCCGTCGTCCGTCCACTGGATTGCGAGTGGATCCGGAAGGTCCGGACGCAGCAGGAACGCGCAGTAGACGAAGGCGGCGGCCAGGACGAGGGGGAACCCGACAGCAAAGCGCATCGCCTTGGTGTCCACCGAATCCAGCAGCTTTCCCATGTATTTAACGCTACCCCTGCGGCCGCCTGGCCAACCGCGATGAGGGCAACGGAGGCGGCTGTGAGCTGCACAACTTGCCAAGGATCCCAAGGATGAAAGAATGCATCACAGTGCCGGAACCGGGACCACCGGCCGGCAGCCGAACTTTTCTGGAGGCCCTCCTTTGCCAGGTATGAACCTGACGCGCGCCGAAGCCCGTGAGCGCGCCGAACTGATCACCGTCGAGTCCTACGATGTCAGCCTGGACCTGACCCGCGGCGGAGAGGTCTTTGGCAGTACCACCACCGTGCGATTCACGGCATCACCGGGTGCAGCGAGCTTCATCGATGCAGTGACCCGGACCGTGCACAGCGTGACCCTGAACGGCACCAGCCTCGATCCGGCCGCCGTATCGGATGGTGTCCGGATCCAGCTTCCCGGCCTGGCCGAGCACAACGAGCTGACCGTGGTGGCCGATCTGCCCTACATGAACACCGGGGAAGGCCTGCACCGGTTCGTGGACCCGGTGGACAACGAGGTCTACCTGTACACCCAGTTCGAGGTCCCCGACTCGCGCCGAATGTTCGCCGTCTTCGAGCAGCCGGACCTGAAGGCGACCTTCGCCTTCACCGTCACGGCGCCGTCGCACTGGGACGTCATCTCAAACTCCCCCACACCATCTCCGGAGGAAGCTGCCCCGGCAGAAGACGGCTCGGCCCGCTCCGTGTGGACGTTCGCGCCGACGCCCCGCCTGTCCTCCTACGTCACGGCCCTGATCGCCGGCCCGTACCAGTCCGTCCGCAGCGAGGTCACCAGCTCGGACGGCCGCGTCATCCCGCTCGGTGTCTTTGCGCGGAAGTCGCTGATGCAGTACTTGGATGCAGAGAACATCTTCGAACTCACGCGGCAGGGCTTCGGGTTCTTCGAGGAACAGTTCGGCTGCCCCTACCCCTTCGAGAAGTACGACCAGCTGTTCGTGCCGGAGTTCAATGCCGGCGCCATGGAGAACGCCGGGGCCGTGACCATCCTGGAGGGCTACGTTTTCCGCAGCAAGGTTACCGGCGCCCAGATCGAGCGCCGCGCCATCACCGTGCTCCACGAGCTGGCGCACATGTGGTTCGGCGACCTGGTGACCATGCGGTGGTGGAACGACCTGTGGCTCAACGAGTCCTTCGCCGAATACATGTCCCACCTGGCAGCGGTGGAAGCCACGTCCTTCACCAGCGCCTGGACCACCTTTGCGTCAGTGGAGAAGTCCTGGGCCTACCGCCAGGACCAGCTGCCCACCACTCACCCGATCTTCGCCGAGATAAACGACCTGCAGGACGTGGAGGTCAACTTCGACGGCATCACCTACGCCAAGGGCGCCTCGGTGCTCCGGCAGCTGGTGGCCTGGGTTGGCCCCGAACAGTTCATGGCAGGTGTCCGCGAGTACTTCGCCAAGCACTCCTGGCAGAACACCGAACTCCGCGACCTGCTGGTGGAGCTGGAAAAAGCCAGCGGCCGGGACCTGGACGACTGGGGCCGGCAGTGGCTGGAAACGGCGGGCGTGAACACGCTGAGCCCGGAACTGGACGTGGATCCCGAGGGTAAGCTGCGGTCCTTCGCAATCCTGCAGTCCGCAGTGCCCGAGTGGCCCACCATCCGTCCCCACCGCCTTGCCGTGGGCTTCTACAATCTGGACAGCGACGGCAAGCTCACCCGGGTGCACCGTGAGGAGTTGGACGTCGACGGCGAACGCACCGAAGTGCCGGCACTGGCCGGCCTGGCCCAGCCGGACCTGATCCTCATCAATGACGACGACCTGGCGTACGCCAAAGTGCGGCTGGATGCCAAGTCCCTGGCCACCGCCACCGCCCACCTCAAGGATTTCGGTGACAGCCTGCCCCGGACCCTGGTCTGGAACTCCGCATGGGATGCAGCCCGTGACGGCGAGACTCCTGCCCGGAAGTACGTGGAGCTGATCCTGTCCAACGTCGCCGCGGAGACGGACTCCTCCGTGATCCTGGTCCAGCTGCGCCAGCTGGCCACCACCCTCAACTTCTATGTGGCCGAGGAACACCGCGAAGCCACTGCGGTTGCCGCCGTTGACCGGCTCTGGGATTTGGCTTCTGAAGTTCCCGGCGGATCCGACGCACAGCTGCAGTTCATCAAGTCCTTCGCGCTGCTGGCCCGAAGCGCCTCCCAGCTGGACCGGGTGGCCGGCCTCCTGGACGGTTCGGTAGTCCTGGACGGGCTGGCCGTGGACCAGGACCTGCGGTGGGAACTCGTGGCATCCCTGGTGGCCGGCGGCCGGATGGGACAGGACGGGATCGACGCCGAACTGGCGCGGGACAACACCTCCAGCGGTCAGAATGCGGCGGCCCTGGCCAAGGCGGCCATCCCCACCCCCGAGGCGAAGGCCGCGGCCTGGGAATCCATCGTGGTCAAGGGCGAGCTGTCCAACGCGCTGCAGGGATCGGCGGTAGCGGGCTTCATGCGCGTGCTGGACCGCACGCTGCTGGAACCGTACGCGGAAAAGTACTTCGCGGCCGTGCCGGGCATCGTGGCAACCCGGACGCACGCGCTCGCCCAGCAGATCGTCGTCGGCCTCTACCCGGCGCTGCTGACCACGCAGGGCACCATCGACCGCACGGACGGATTCCTGGCGTCGCTGCCGGCGGAAAGCGCCGCGCTGCGGCGGATGATGCTGGAGAACCGCGACGGCGTTGCGCGCGCCCTGCGTGCCCGGGCCGCCGATGTTGTCCAGGACGGCAGTCCGCAGTGAGCCTTGATGAGCACTGGTATGCGCTGACAGTCCAGTGGACCGGCAACCGGGGTGACGGCACGTCGTCCTACCGGGCCTATTCCCGGGACCACGACGTGCTCATTCCGGGCCTGCCGGTCCTTAAGGGCTCGGCGGACCCGACATTCCACGGGGACCGGGAACGCTACAACCCGGAACAGCTGCTCCTGGCTGCGCTGGCGCAGTGCCACATGCTGTCCTATTTGCACGTGGCCGTGAAGCACGGCGTGGTAGTCACCGATTACCGGGACGAGGCAACCGGGCTGATGCGGCTGAACCGGGACGGCAGCGGCCAGTTCGAGCGGGTGGTGCTGCATCCGCACGTGACGGTGGCCGATCCCGGGCAGGCCGGCCTGGCGGCGTCCCTGCACCACGAGGCGAACCAGGTCTGCTTCATCGCGCGCAGCGTGAATTTCCCCGTGGAGCATCAGCCCGTGACGGTGGCGGCTTAGGCTCCGCCTCCGTTGTGGAGCATCTCCACGAGGCGCCGTTCCGTGGCGGGCGACAGGCCGGCCTTCCGGGGCCGGTCCAGCCCGCGGATGCGTTCATCGTCGAAGGTGGCAGCCAGGGTATCCCGCCAGGGCCGAAGCACCATTCCTGCCGCCTTGGCGTTCCGGTTGCTGCGGGCCATGAAGCCATCGTGGCCGGGCGGGAGCCAGAGCGGCAGGGACTCCGGCCCGGACCAGTAGTTGGCGCCCGGTTCCACCAGCCACTCTTCACCGGCGGTGCTGATGATGCCGTTGAAGCCGGACGCTTCGCGGCAGGCGCTGATGAGTTCGGCAAAGGGCACCTGGTCCCCCATGGCGTTGAGTGGACCGGTGATCCCTTCCTCCGCAGCGAGCAGGATCCAGGCCGCCAGGTCACGGACGTCGATCACCTGCGTGGGGTGGTGGCCGACGTCCGGGACCAGCACCGGCCCGCCATTACGGGCAAAGCGGGCGGGCCAGTAGCCGTAGCGGTCGGTGGGGTCACCGGGGCCGCTGATCAGCCCCGCCCGGCACAGGTGGGCCCTGCCGTTTGTTGCGTTGAGGGTGGCCTCTTCAATGGCAACCTTGGACTCGCCGTAGTTTTCCGGCATAGACGTCTCCCCCGGGGCGAGCGCCGGCAGCAGCTCCGCGTCTTCCACCGCTCCCGGGACGGAGTGGTCCGCGTACGCCGAGCAACTGGAGACAAAAGTCCAATGCCCTGCTTTGTCCGCAAGGCCGGCCAACACCTGCCGGGCAGGCTCGGGATCCCTGGCAACCTCGACCACCGCATCCCATTCGCCGGCGACTTCCGAGTAGGCGGCCGGACCCGTTGAGCGGTCGGCCCTGACCCAGTGGGTGCCCTGCGGCGGTTCGGCCGATGTTTCCCCGCGCCAGGCACGTCACGTCATGCCCTGCGGCAACTGCTTGGCTGGCGATTTCCCTGGAGAGGAAGGCAGTTCCGCCGAGAATGAGAATGCGCATTGCCCCACGCTACGGCGGCTAGGGTTGAATGAGAACAGAGCAATATCCCTAGGAGCTATTTCCACCCATGGTCAGCATGTTGTCCATCCTTCCCCCTGCCACAACCCAGCCCGATGGCGTCAGCATCCCAGGCATCGTGATCAGCTTGGGCATCGGCGTCGCCGTCTGGCTGGTGGCCACGTTCATCATCTCCCGCATCACCAGGCGCATTGCCTCCGGAAGCAATTTCTTCAAGAAGCCGATGTTTAAATGGGTGGCGCCGGCCATCCGCGCCCTGGACCATGAGCGGCGGGTACAGCGCGCAGAAACCATCGGTTCACTCCTGAACAGCGTGGTGGGCGTGCTGGTGGTGGTCATCACCGGCATGTACGTCCTGCAGAACCTGGACATCAACATCGCACCGCTGCTGACCAGCGTGGGTATCCTGGGTGTGGCCATCGGCTTCGGCGCCCAACAGCTGATCCGCGACTTCCTGGCCGGCATCTTCATTACCATTGAAGACCAGTACGGGATTGGCGATGTCATCGAGACCAGCGAAGTGGTGGGCGTGGTGGAGTCCATGGGTTTGCGGATCACCCGCGTCCGCTCCGACGACGGCGCCATCTGGTACCTGCGCAACGGTGAGATCCTCCGCGTGGGCAACCGCTCGCAGGGCCGGTACGTTCCGCTGCACGAGTCCGACGACGGGACCACCGACCAGGGCTCGGCCCATGTTGAGACCAAGAAGACAGACCAGAAAGCCGGGGAATAGCATGTCGCTTCCCATTGAACCGCGCCCAGCGCAGCGGCCCCAGTTGATGCAGAACGATCCGTTCAGCAAGCCGGGCTACACCGACAGCTTCTATGACGCGGTGGGCGGCCACGAGACGTTCGTGAAGCTCATCGATGTTTTTTACGACGGCGTGGCCACCGATCCGCTGCTCCGCCCGATGTATCCGGAAGAGGACCTGGCGCCTGCAAAGCGCCGATTCCTGATGTTCCTCGAGCAGTACTGGGGCGGGCCCACGACCTATGGCGAGGAGCGCGGCCACCCGCGCCTGCGCATGCGGCACACGCCGTTCAAGGTGACGCCCGAGGCCAAGGACCGCTGGCTGTTCCACATGCGCACCGCCGTGGACGCCCTGGAGCTGCCACCGCTGTACGAGGGCACATTGTGGGAGTACATGGAGCGGGCGGCGCTGTCCATGGTGAACAGCGCTTCCGAGGCCTGAACCCCTCCCGGACCGCGGCCTGGAATGGTCCTGGCCGCCTTGAGCTACAGCAGGCCGCTGCCGGTCCGTGCCAGGACGTGGCCGCGTGGACCGGTCAGCCGGAACCAGCGGCCGGCGCGGTACAGCTTCTGGTCGCCGTCAGCAAGGAACCCCAGCGCGAAAGCCGCAAAGGCCGCTCCCGCTGGCAGGCCTGTGCTGTCCAGTTCCCGGCCCCACACAGCCGCCCGGGCGTTGTTCACGATGAGGGCGCCCGGCTTGTCCGGCACAATCCCTGCCACTTCCGCGATGCCGCCTTCAGCTGCCGCCTTCAAGCCTGCGTCACTGACAGCCCCCAGCAACTCCCATCCACCCCGTGGGGCGCCCACTCCCGTCCATGATTCGGTGACGGTGGTTGGCGGAACCGGCAATTCGACGTCGTTCTCCCCCGCACGTGCCAGCCGGTCCAGGACGGCGGACAGGGCAACGGTGACATCCGTTCCGGATGGTTCCGCAAGCGCCATGGTGCGTAGGCCCAGGATGGTGGGGGTCGATTCACCCAGGAGCCTGGGCCGGAGGACACACACGTAGGCGGCCAGCACCGAACCGGCGGCCTGCAGCCGGATGGCGCCGTCGTCGATGGCCTTGGCCCTGGTGGCGAACGTCCTCAGGTCGGCGAGATCCCGGGGATCGGCGAAACGGAAGGACGAGGTGAGAAGTTCAGACACACCTAAACACTACCGGCTGCGCTCCGGTTGAGTGGCTCCCCGGGCGCCGTCTAGAGTCGGACCATGACTGAAGCCGAAGCCGGACTCCTGGCCCCGCCAAGCGGAGACCCCACCTCATCGCTGATCGAACTGCTGGACCTTGGTGAGCTTGAGGGCGCCCGGACGGACGAGGATATTTTCCTGGGCCCCTCACAGCAGCAGCCGCACCACAGGGTGTTCGGCGGGCAGGTCCTGGCACAGTCACTCGTGGCGTCCATCCGGACAGTGGATCCTGAACGATTCGTCCACTCAATGCATGGCTACTTCCTGCGGCCCGGTGATGCCAACAAGCCCATTACCTTCGGTGTGCAGCGGCTGCGCGACGGCCGGTCGTTTTCCGCCCGGCGTGTCCACGCCTACCAGGACGGGGTGCCCATCCTGTCCATGATTGCCTCTTTCCAGGGCGAGGACGAAGGGATCGAGCATTCGCTGGCGATGCCGGAAGGGATCCCGGACCCCGAATCATTGCCCAGCACCGCAGACCTGCTGGGACGGTTCGACCATCCGGTGGCCCGGCACTGGGCGTATGAGCGGCCCTTCGACATCCGCCATGTCGATACGCCGTTGTACGTTTCGGCAGAGGGGCCGCGGGAGGCCCGCAATGCCGTCTGGATGAAGACGTTCGGGCCGATGCCGGACAACTCCAATCTGCACCGCGCCGCCCTGGCCTACGCCAGCGACTACACACTGCTCGAATCCATCCTTCGGCGGCATGGGCTTAGCTGGATCACCCCCGGCATGAATGTTGCCAGCCTGGACCACGCGATGTGGTGGCACCGCCCGGCGCGGGTGGATGAATGGCTGCTCTACGTCCAGGAGTCGCCCAGCGCGCAGGGCGCACGCGGCCTGGCCACCGGCAGGATCTTCAGCCGCGACGGCCAGCACGTGGCCACGGTGGCGCAGGAGGGAATGGTGCGCGTTCCCGCCGACCCCGCGGACACGTAGGACCAGCACCCCGGCACCGGCCCAAGCCGTGGCGCCGGCGGATCCTTGCATGGGAAAGGCCGGCACCTGATCAGTCCAGATCAGATGCCGGCCTTCCTTTTATGCTTTACGAGTCGCCGGGCGCTAGTCGCGGGTCAGGCGGCGGTGGGTAACACGGTGCGGCTTGGCGGCATCGGGCCCCAGGCGCTCCACTTTGTTCTCCTCGTAGGATTCAAAGTTGCCCTCGAACCAGTACCACTTGGAGGGGTTCTCCTCGTCACCTTCATAGGCCAGGATGTGGGTGGCTACACGGTCCAGGAACCACCGGTCGTGGGAGACCACCACGGCGCAGCCGGGGAACTCGAGCAGCGCGTTTTCCAGGCTGCTGAGGGTTTCGACGTCGAGGTCGTTGGTGGGCTCATCGAGGAGCAGCAGGTTTCCGCCCTGCTTCAGGGTCAGGGCCAGGTTCAGGCGGTTCCGCTCACCACCGGACAGGACACCTGCTTTCTTCTGCTGGTCCGGGCCTTTGAAGCCGAAAGCGGCCACATACGCGCGGGACGGCATCTCCACGTTACCCACCTGGATGAAGTCGAGTCCGTCGGAGACAACCTCCCACAGGGTCTTGTTGGGGTCGATGCCGCCACGGCTCTGGTCGGCGTAGGAGATCTTGACGGAATCGCCGATCTTGAGATCGCCGCCGTCCAGCGGTTCCAGGCCCACAATCGTCTTGAACAGCGTGGTCTTGCCCACGCCGTTGGGGCCGATGACGCCCACGATGCCGTTGCGGGGCAGGGTGAAGGACAACCCGTCGATCAGCGTCCGGTCTTCAAAGCCCTTCTGGAGGTTCTTCGCCTCCAGCACCAGGCCGCCCAGGCGGGGTCCCGGCGGGATCTGGATTTCCTCGAAGTCAAGCTTGCGGGTCCGGTCCGCTTCGGCGGCCATCTCCTCGTACCGTGCAAGGCGGGCCTTGGACTTGGTCTGGCGGCCCTTGGCGTTGGACCGGACCCACTCAAGTTCCTCGGCGAGGCGCTTGGCCTGCTTGGCATCCTTTTTGCCCTGGATCTCCAGCCGGGCGCGCTTCTTCTCCAGGTAGGTGGAGTAGTTGCCTTCGTACGGGTAGAGGTGGCCGCGGTCCACTTCGGCGATCCATTCCGCCACGTGGTCCAGGAAGTACCGGTCGTGGGTGACGGCGAGGACGGCGCCGGGGTAGCTGGAAAGGTGCTGTTCAAGCCACAGCACGCTCTCGGCATCCAGGTGGTTGGTGGGTTCGTCGAGGAGCAGCAGGTCGGGCTTCTGAAGGAGAAGCTTGCAGAGCGCCACACGCCGGCGCTCACCGCCGGACAGGTTGGTGACGTCGGCATCGGCCGGCGGGCACCGGAGGGCATCCATGGCCTGCTCCAGCTGGGAATCAAGATCCCAGGCGTCGGCGGCGTCGATTGCCTCCTGCAGCTTGCCCATCTCGTCGAGGAGGGTGTCATAGTCAGCGTCGGGGCTGGCCATTTCCTCGGAGATTTCGTTGAAGCGCTGGATCTTGCCGTAAATCTCGCCCACGCCTTCCTGGACGTTGCCCAGGACGGTCTTTTCCTCGTTCAGGGGCGGTTCCTGGAGCAGGATGCCCACGCTGTAGCCAGGGCTGAGCCGGGCCTCACCGTTGGAGGGCTGGTCCAGCCCGGCCATGATCTTGAGGATGGTGGACTTACCGGCACCGTTCGGGCCCACAACACCAATCTTGGCGCCCGGGAAGAAGGACATGCTTACGTCATCAAGAATGAGTTTTTCGCCAACAGCCTTGCGGGCCTTGGTCATTGTGTAGATAAATTCCGCCATGGTCTCAAATCTAGTGGGTTGGCGGGCAGATCTCACATTTGCAGCCGACGGGTTATCCGGATCAGGAACCCACGAAGCACTTGCCGCTGGCCAGTACCGGAAGGACCGTAACGGTCACGGCGCCTTCACGTACCTGCCCAATGACGCAGTCCTTGCCCTCCAGCACGGCCGCTTCGATGGCGTCCGCCTCCAGTCCGGTGGGAGTCCGGCTTTGCGAGACCTGGAGAGCCGACGCTGCGATGCCCGCTCCGGTCAGGGCGTCGCTGACCTGGGCAGTAGCCGGTTTCGGCATCCCAGTGGCCAGTTTGGTCAGGGTATCCGTTACGGTCCGTTTCACCGTGTCGGTTGCGGCAGCTGCGGCCGCTGACGCACCGCCGGATGTATCGGCCAGCGGTTCGCTACTGGCGCCGGCGCCTTGCCCCGCAGGGCCGGTGGCCTGCGTGGTCGGCTGCTTGGCATCAGGGCCGGCAGCCGCTGCCGGAGACGATGCCCCTCCGCTGCTGTCCTCGGTTGCCGCTCCGTTCCCGGAGGGCCCGGCAACACAGCCTGACAGGAGACTGGCCAGGACGGCGCATGCAAGTGCTGCACCCGCCCGATTGTTCTGCCGGCGGTAAGGGGTGGGACGCATGGTGTCATTGTGCCATGGCTGCCGGCATGAACCGGCTGGGCGGCTGAGATCTGCAGGAGCCAGGGATACACGGGCCTCGAGGGCCATTCGCGCACCGGGCAACGCCACATTGGGCTTTTTCGTCGGCCAGCAAGTCGGCAACCGGCTTGATGTCGTCCTGGTTTGGCCGGGCGGGCGGAGGACGGCCGGGGGTGCCGCCATTCAGCCCGCCCGGGACTGGAGGGGAACGCTGATACCTGATGCTTCTTTCCTAGACTTCGGCCAGTTCCCCCGTTTCAAGGTCAAGGGAGGCGAGGCCTCCGTCGTTGTCCTCAACGACAATGGCGGCAGGGCCGTGGTCTTCGGGATTTTCGTCTTCGCGGTCTTCCGGCTCGTCCGGCATCTGGTCCATTCCGGGGACGTCCTCCGGGGCGGGCGGCTGCTCCACCAGGGAGAGTGCCGGCCTGGAAGCGGTCCGGATGAAGTTTGCCGATCCAAACGTGAGGTCGTGCCCCACGGCGTCGGCGTCGATGATGGTGGAGTGGTACACCCGCCCGTCCTTTTCCCAGGTGCGGATCTTCAGCTTGCCCACGACGATGACCGGCTGGCCCTTCCTGATGCTGCAGCCCAGGGTTCCGGCAAGCTGGCGGTAGCCCTGCACCGTGAACCAGTTGGTGTGCCCGTCGCCCCAGGTCCTGGATTCGCGGTCAAAACGGCGTGTGGTGGAGCCGATGCGGAAGGAAGCTGTTGCCACTCCCCCCGGCGTGGTGGAACTGGTTATCTCCGTGGCCACGAAGCCCCGGATGGTGATCGATTCGCTCATGTCTATGTCCTGTCTGGATGGTGGCGCCTGTAGCAGGCAAGACCAGCATCGCGCCGGACAACAGCGGGCAGGAGGTACATGTTGTTCTATGTGGACAACGTTCCTGCGGACAGCGGATGTGGAGGAGGAGTGGCCGCGTGATGACACGGCCGGCAGCCGGGCAATGTAAACTTTTTGAGGCGCCGGCCTGATGGCCGGAAGTCAACGCCTCAGTAGCTCAGGGGATAGAGCAGCGGCCTTCTAATCCGCCGGTCGGGGGTTCGATTCCCTCCTGGGGCACCGCGTGGTGAGTTGGGACTTCCTTCGCGGATGTTTCGAGTTATCCGTAACACCCCGGTCTTCGGACCGGGGTGTTCTTTGCCCCGATTTTCGTGGTTGGTAGTTTCCGGTGGGTTCGATGGTGATTTCTCCGGTGGCCGCGTCGCTGATGATGACACCTGCCTGGTGGATGAGCACCGGGAGGTCATTCCGCGTGTGGGCTGGGCCGATGGCGATGCATATGTGGCGGAATTGGCCTGCGTGGTGGAGCGTGAGTTTGCCGAACTTGTCGATCCTGTCCATGGAACCGCTCGATTTTGCCTTGCGTTTGCGGATGGTTCGGAGCGCCGTTCTTCTGCTGCCCAAGGCGTGGAGTGGGTGTTCGAAGGTGTTCTGGCCGCACCTCCCGCCGGCCAGGCGGGGGTGAAGACCAAACCGTTATCGGGCAGGATTCAGGCAGGAAGCCCGAGATCGGCAAAGCACCCCGAAACGTGGTGACAACGGCGGTGACGATCAGGGGTTGAACTGGTGCAGGCGAACAAGTAGCGGGAGTGGTCACCGAGGAAGTTCAGGATCCCTGTGCCGGTTGCTTTGGGGGCGTTGGGTCCGGGTTTCCACCCTTGCGATGCCTCCTTCTGTTTCGCGCTGGAGCAGTTCTCGGACCAAGCGGCGGCTGACTCCATAGTGAAGGGCAGCGTCGGTAACCGTCAGACCTTGGTTACGGGCAGCGAAAACGATGACTCTTTGTTCCGGCATACATCATGGTCAGCCGCTCCAGGTGTGACTCAGCGGTGACGCTTAAATCGGCTCCCACAGCATGCCCGTCGACTGACCGCCCAGGAACTAACTAACACCGGCCTTTGGCCTTACCGGGCATGCCGGGCAATTAGACGGTCCTGTCCACCTCTAAGCCCCCCGCTCGCGACCTGCTGCGCCTTCAATCGGAGAGCGGGTTGTTCAATAAATTTGCAGCTTGCCCAAGCGAAGGGGATCACAAGGATGGTTGTGGCAGCAACGAAAGCCCAGTACGGCAATGCTTGGTCAGGAAATGCCAGGGCCAGGCATTGCTGCACGGGCCACGCGTAGATGTACACACCGTATGAGATGTCATATTTGGACCCGACGCTCTGCCAAGGGAGTTTTTGACCGAGCCACAGCATGAGGTAGGCGAACGGTAGGTGAGCGAGTGGCGTCGCAGCTCCCGCCCATATCAAGGCCAAGAGCATTCCGAATGAGATGGCTGCCGTGACATTGCTTAGCCGAACCCGTTGAGCGTAGATGAATAGGAGTGCCCCTGCTGAGAACGAGATGCCCAATGGGATGACACCTGCCAGCATCTGCGGGAGGGCGATAATCTGCACGGCGGCAAGCAGGCGAACCGCGGTCAAGGAGGCGAAGCACGCGATGAGGATCGGACCCAAATGCCTTCTCTTCGCAACAGAAACGAGAATCCCGATCGCGAGGTAACAGAAGAATTCGTATCCGATGGTCCAAAGAGCGCCGTTCCAGGTGTTCGGGAACGGGACGCCGCCTGCAAGGGTATCGGATATCCCAGGCTGGTTGATGAACGGCAGGTAGAGCGGCAAGTTACGAATGGACCAGCTGACCGCGTCGAGAAGTTCATAGCGGCCAGTGGAGCCGAACAGATGAGACAGGGGAGCTATCGCGAAGGCGACTACGAGCAGGCAGACGACGTAGCCGGGAAAGATCCTCAACGTTCGTGCCCGGTAGTAGTCACTGACTCGTTTAGCCCCCACGCGGCTGCGCGTGATGAGGTACCCCGAGATCCCGAAGAATCCAAATACGGCCCACCCTCCCAAGGTTTCACCCCCGACGCGCAATTCGTCGCCGTATCCACCGAGCGCTGTTGAGTGCGAGACAATCACAAGCCACGCGAGTAGTAGTCGTAGTGCGTTCAGAGAATTGTGGCGCGGCTGAAATGTCGTCTGCAAGGACATGAGACCCCCCGAAAAAAGCGCCACCCAGAAGGCGCATTGTTTCCTATCCTAGCGGCGCATAAGGCCGATTACGTTCATTATTGGAACGTGCCTCGATATAGAAAGAGGTGGGTCGCGTTCGACATGACGGGCAGCTTACGGCGTCCGTGCCTCACTTTTGACAGTGGGAAGAAACTGTTCCCAAAATCGACCGAAATCTCGGCCGGAAGCTTGTCTGAGAATGTCAATTAGCGCTTAAGCGTCAGCCCGTACAGGCCCGTTGTTATCACCTCACTGGAAATGTCTTTGAATGACGACAGTGAACGCTGCCCACCACGAAATGAGCGACCATGGTTATCAATTCGAGTTAGGGCACTTTCCGGGCGATGACGGAAGCTTTCAGCTCTATTCAGGAGGTGACCAGAAGCGGCCTTCTAATCCGCCGGTCGGGGGTTCGATTCCCTCCTGGGGCACCGCGGTGCCCGGCGCCTCGGTCTTCGGACCGGGGCGCTGTGCATTGGCTGCTACGCGTGCAGCCGGTGCGGTGCTTCCACGAGGGAGCGGGTCACGCTGCCGGCTGCCCCCAGCAGGGCGCCCGACTCGCCCACCAGGGACACCGTCACACGGCTGGAGGCATATTTGCCCGGCGCGTACTTCTCCAGCCCCGCCAGCAACGGGGCGCGCAGCCACGGTTCGAGGACAGCGAAGTGGCCGCCAAGGACCACGGATTCGATGTTGACCACCCGCGCGGCCGAGGCAAGTGCTATGCCCAGGCAGCGGCCGGCCCGTTCGACGGCGGACACTGCCCGGGGCTCCCCGGCCTGCAGCGCCTGCATGAGGGCGGACATATGGGCCGACCGTGAAGCCCCATCCGGGGCCAGTCCGGCTGCCGTGAAGATGGCATTCTGGCCGGCAACCGTTTCCAGGCAGCCGGTTCCCCCACACGAACAATGACCTCCGTCAGGGTCCACCACTATGTGCCCCACCTCGCCGGCGTGGCCGTGCGGCCCGGTGAACAGCTCGGATCCGATGACAATCCCGCCGCCGACGCCCACTTCACCGGAGACGAAAAGGAAGTTGGACGCGCCGTCCGGCCGGTGCCGCAGTTCGGCAAGGGCTGCGGCATTGGCCTCGTTGAACAGCTCCACGCCCAGGGGGGCCTCGGGCAGCAGGGCGTCAAGGTCGAGGTCCACGTTGACCCAGCCCAGGTTGGGGGCGGTGAGCACCCGCGCCAGGGCAGGGTCAACCAGTCCGGGCACAGCCAGTCCGCCGCCCAGGACCTCGACGCCCTGCTCCCCCGCCGCGCTCCGGACCCGGGCCGCCAGGGCTGCGAGCGCGGCCAGTACGGACCCGTCCGGGCTGTTGCGGTTGTCTCGTTCCTGCTCCTCCCGGACCAGGACGGTCCCGGCGAGATTGACCACGGCTGCGGAGATGTAGTCCACGTTGATTTCCATCCCCATGACGGCCCGGCTGGGGCTAAGCTCCAGCCCTACACCCGGCCGGCCGCGCCCCTGCGGGTTGAGGCCTATCTCCCGGATGATCCCTGCGTCCAGGAGATCCAGCACCAGGCTGGACACCGACGCCTTGGTCAGGCCGGTGGCGGCGGCCACCTGGGCGCGGCTGGGGTGGGCGCCGGGCGGGAACTCGGCGATGGCGCCCAGGACCAGTGCCAGGTTGCTGCGCCGGACATCGCCCACGCTTCCGGGGGCTGAGCCTCCCGGCCCCGCCACTGCAGGCGCCGGCATCACCATCACAAACCTCCACGGGTCAGGCTTCTCGCAAATTTTCCAGCTGTTTCCAGCCCGGACTCTTGACCCCACCCTACGTCCGCTCATATAGTTCAGGCAATGAACTAAAGCTTCGCAACCCCGCGGAGCGCACGATCGCAAGGACGCATCATGACTCTCTCGCCCACCCCCGCCGACAAATTCACTTTTGGCCTCTGGACCGTCGGCTGGACCGGCGCCGATCCGTTCGGCGTCGCCACCCGCTCCCCCCTTGACCCGGTGGAAGCCGTCCACCACCTGGCGGAACTCGGTGCCTACGGCATCACCTTCCACGACAACGACCTGGTGCCGTTCGATGCCTCTGCTTCAGAGCGGGACCTGATCCTCAAGAACTTCCGGGCAGCGCTGGCAGAAACCGGGCTCAAAGTTCCGATGGTCACCACCAACCTCTTCAGCCACCCGGTCTTCAAGGACGGCGGCTTCACCTCCAACGACCGGTCAATCCGCCGCTTCGCCCTGTCCAAGGTCCTGCGCAATATCGACCTGGCCGCCGAACTCGGCGCCGAAACCTTTGTGATGTGGGGCGGCCGGGAAGGCAGCGAATACGACGGCTCCAAGGACCTCGCCGCCGCCCTGGACCGCATGAAGGAAGGCGTGGACACCGCCGCCGGCTACATCAAGGACAAGGGCTACAACCTGCGGATTGCCCTCGAGCCCAAGCCGAACGAGCCCCGCGGCGACATCTTCCTGCCCACCGTGGGCCACGGCCTGGCCTTCATTGCCCAGCTGGAGCACGGCGACATCGTGGGCCTGAACCCCGAAACCGGGCACGAGCAGATGGCCGGACTGAACTTCACCCACGGCATCGCCCAGGCCCTGTGGGCAGGCAAGCTCTTCCACATCGACCTCAACGGTCAGCGCGGAATCAAGTACGACCAGGACCTCGTCTTCGGCCACGGCGACCTGACCAGCGCCTTCTTCACCGTCGACCTCCTCGAGAACGGCTTCCCCGGCGGCGGCCCCAAGTACGACGGCCCCCGTCACTTCGACTACAAGCCCTCGCGCACCGACGGCTACGACGGCGTCTGGGAATCCGCGAAGTCCAACATGGCCATGTACCTGCTGCTGAAGGAACGGGCGCTGGCCTTCCGCGCCGACCCCCAGGTGCAGGAAGCCCTCACGGCCTCCGGCGTTTTCGAACTCGGCGAGCCCACACTCAGCGCCGGCGAAACCACCGCCGACCTGCTGGGCGACACCACGGCATTTGAGGACTTCGACGCCGACAAGGCCGCCGAACGCTCCTTCGCGTTCGTCCGCCTCAACCAGCTCGCCATCGAACACCTCCTGGGCGCCCGCTAGGCCATGGTGCTCGTCGCAGGCATCGACAGCTCAACCCAGTCCTGCAAGGTGGTGGTCCGCGATGCGGACACCGGAGCACTGGTCCGCCAGGGCCGCGCCACGCACCCTGCCGGGAGCGAGGTTCATCCGGACCACTGGTGGACGGCCCTCCAGAAGGCGGTGGCCGACGCCGGCGGGCTGGATGACGTCAGCGCCGTTTCGGTGGGCGGGCAGCAGCATGGCATGGTCTGCCTGGACAGCGACGGTGCCATCATCCGCCCGGCGCTGCTGTGGAATGACACCCGCAGCGCCGGGGCGGCCGCGGAGCTCATCAGGAGTGCCGGCGGCGGTGATCCCGCCGCCGGTGCGGAGTATTGGGCGCGCGCCACCGGCACTGTTCCCGTTGCCTCATTGACCGTGACCAAGCTGCGCTGGCTGGCAGAAAACGAACCGGAGAACGCGGCGAAGGTGGCCGCCGTCTGCCTTCCGCATGACTGGCTGACCTGGCGGCTTGCGGGCTTCGGCCCAGGCAGTGGGGCCGAAGGGCTCGCCGCCCTGGCCACGGACCGCTCCGATGCCTCCGGCACCGGGTACTACTCGACGACGGAGGGCCGGTACCTTCCTGACGTCCTGTCCGCGGCGCTCGGGCACGTTCCGGCCGTCCCCAGGGTCCTTGGCCCGCTGGAGGCGGCCGGACGCACCCCGGAGGGCAGCCTTCTGGCTGCGGGTGCCGGGGACAACGCGGCCGCCGCGCTCGGTGCCGGTGCGGGCCTGGGCGACGTCGTGATGTCCCTGGGCACGTCGGGCACGGTCTTTGCCGTCTCGGATACCCCGGCGGCAGATCCCGCGGGGCTTGTGGCGGGGTTTGCCGACGCTGCCGGGCATTACCTGCCGCTGGTCTGCACCTTGAACGCCACCCGCGTTTTCGATGCCACGGCTGCCCTGCTGGGCGTGGACCTGCCGGAGTTCAACCGGCTGGCCCTGTCTGCCGGGCCTGGCGCCGGAGGACTTACCCTGGTCCCCTACCTTGACGGGGAGAGGACGCCCAACCTGCCCGACGCCACGG
Source organism: Arthrobacter sp. SLBN-122 (assembly GCF_006715165.1). Taxonomy (NCBI): domain Bacteria; kingdom Bacillati; phylum Actinomycetota; class Actinomycetes; order Micrococcales; family Micrococcaceae; genus Arthrobacter; species Arthrobacter sp. SLBN-122. The sequence continues at coordinate 4,466,333 of NZ_VFMS01000001.1, forward strand.
GTTCCCTGCATGGCATTACCCGGGCCAACTACACCCCTGCCAACCTGGCGCGCGCCGCCGTCGAAGGCGTGGTCTGCTCCCTGGCCGACGGCCTGGCAGCACTGCAGGCCCAGGGCGTCTCTGCCCGCCGCATCATCCTGGTGGGCGGCGGCGCACAGTCCACCGCCGTGCAGGAAGCCGCGGCGGCCCTCCTGGGAACCGTCATCACGGTGCCGCAGCCGGGTGAGTATGTGGCCGACGGAGCTGCACGGCAGGCAGCGGCGGCGCTTACCGGACATTTCCCCGCCTGGGCGGCTGACGCCGTCGACCTTCCGCAGGGGACGGACGACGGCGGCGTGCTGGCCAGGTACCGGCGCTTCGCCTCGCTCTACACCCAGGACAGCAATAAGTAGCAGTATGAAAAAAGGACCCGGACCGGCGGTGGTGAATCCACCGCGGGTCCGGGTCCTTCCATGTGGGGCGCGAGCTCCTGCCGTGACGTAGCAGGAGCCCGCGGTCTGTATCAGGTCAGGCGTACGGGAGGACAAGCTCCGCGTAGCGCTCCTTCACTGTGGCCAGGACGGTGCTGCCGTCCGTGTCCCAGATCTCCTGATTGAAAATTTCCACTTCGAT